>NZ_JACDWV010000202.1:0-325 GCF_016464105.1 Pseudoalteromonas sp. bablab_jr010
AAATATGCGTCGATATGAATACGATAAAACATTCCTGTTTTACAAAGATATGGCTTCTCTCCTCAAGGAAATTAAGCCATTCGAGGAATTTAGCTGGATTAAAGCGTTTGATTCTGCTGCTGCTCAGCAGGTTGCTCGCGACTTGGAAACAGCGATGAAGAATGCATTTTCTAAAGGTCGTTTGCAGCATTTTCCAAAGCACAAAGTTTCCTACAAAAGGAAGCGGCTTCACAATGATAGCTTCCGAGCGGTCAATAATTCCAACTGTATTCGAATTGAAAATGACGCTATAAGCATCCCAAAGGTCGGCAAAGTGCCAATCGTT
>NZ_JACDWV010000203.1:0-328 GCF_016464105.1 Pseudoalteromonas sp. bablab_jr010
AGATGTGTATAAGAGACAGGCTAAATGCATTTTAATTATTCTCACGCCATTGCGCTTGCCCTGAGCCAAGTTCATGTAATACTCGCCCTGTGAACCCTGCTGAAGGTGTATTTGATATCCACACTTTTATTTCACCGGTCTCACCCATACCAATAATTAAATAAGGTTTTACATCTTTAAAAACTTTACCTGTGTGCGCAGTGAATGGGGGTAAGTTTTTAGCTAATTTATACCCCACCTTATCTATAGCCACTTCACCGTAGTAAATTCTATTTTCTGATTTATCGAGCCATTCAACCGCCACTTTTTCCGGGAATTTTTGGTCGTA
>NZ_JACDWV010000023.1:0-418 GCF_016464105.1 Pseudoalteromonas sp. bablab_jr010
AAGTATAGAAAGGTTTATATAAATAATACAAAAGAGCTTAATTTTTATATTGAGCAAGGAGAAACGAAAAGAGGTATACCTAGCAATGATAAATTGCCTTTCTTTAACTGGGAGGTATTAAATACAGAGTTGTCAATTCCATGTGATTATTATGAGATGGATGCACAAGCTAGTTTTGTAGATGATAACTTACTTGATTTAGGTAAGTTAAGCATATGCTTAACTTATGGATATCACCTGCTTATGATAGAAAACTATAACCTAAAACGCTTCACACATCGCTTTAGTCGTGAACCTTTAAGGTTGGTATCACCAACATCTGTATTTCAGCTAAGTATTGCAGTGATATTGCATAATAATGAATATGCTCGCCAAATTTATACGTTATTTCAAGCAGGTTACATGAAGCACTGGGTGA
>NZ_JACDWV010000204.1:0-13810 GCF_016464105.1 Pseudoalteromonas sp. bablab_jr010
AACCTAATATTAGACACTGGAACGGTGTTGTCTGGCGATGGAGTTCTAATAACTCAGGCAGATAGTGGACGTGGAGGCAATCGTAAGACTAGCCGAGTCAAAAGCTCGACTAGCGGTGTCCAACGAAGCGTCAAAAAAGAAAGGTTAGTAGCTTAGGCTATTATCTTGGAAGCTCGATGCCTTTAGGCGCGAGTAGTTCACAAACTCTTTTCTGGGATTTACTTTGTTTACTTGCTCTCTCAAATCTTCTGTGAAGTTCTTTTTCTAGTGTAGGGGCATCCTCACTATAGATCATGGCATGTATATCAAATGATAATGGAGCAAAGGCACCTCTGAGCCTTTTTACTCTATCAGGTGGCTTTAATTGAGCAAATTTTAATTAAAAATCTAATGAAAATTAGGATTTAGATGGAAATATAGATTTTAAAATATCTTCAAATCAATAGTCATGGCTCTATGTTTAATGAAGTGTTTTAAGAAAAAATTAACCGGATATACAATCATTGCAAGCATGGTTGGTCAAACCATTGCTGTATCAGTAATTGGGGTATGGGCTGGGTTACTATCGATTGCCACTCCATTTGAAACAGCTATTGCTGCACAGGAACGGTTTGACCAAATTCAGCAAAAATACAAAACTGATGATCCAACAAATAACCGCTCCGATGATCAACGTTTAAATCAAACGTTATTAAAATACCCACATCAAACAGTCATAAATCCAAATCGAGAAAATGAGATAATTCAAAAATACTACCTAACCCCACAGACATCTAGAACAGTTGATTTGTCTGCTTATGGTAATTATGGAGACAATGCACAGCAGCAGATTGAAGATAGCGTAAATGTTGCGAGAGACATGTCAAAGTCAGCTGTTGTTCCATCGACTAATGCTAGTGGAGGTTTAATTACAAATTATAGTAATGGAGGAGTTTCGCTTACAAAAGATGATAGTGGTAATTATGTTGGGACTATTGATGAATCAAAAGTTACTGAGCATGTTTCTAATCAAAACGAGTACACTAGCTCAGAGCTAAATCACTCTCAAACAACATTTGAGGCAGACAGTCACTATGGTAATGAGACAGAGTTTTATGCTTCAGGAACCACTAAAATAAACAGTTTGAAAACTGACACTGCTAGTGATGCAACTGTATACCAAACAATTCAATCAATTCAGAATGACAATAAACTCCCAGAAATAAACCCCAGAAGCAGTATTTTCAATTACGGATTTAATGAAGTTAATGATGCCCTTGACGGTACCGGATCATGGTTATCGTCATGTACAGATGAGTCAGTTGACATAACACGTGAATTTACATCAACACAATCAACAAATCATTTATGTATGCAACCCCTTGCAAGCAATAGCTTATATTGCGAAGTTGAAAGAGCTACACCAGTTGCTTATGACGTAATAGTGCAAATGGCGGGTAAGGGTAAGCAGTTTTTAACAGTAGAATTTGACCTAAAGAAGCAAACTGCTAAGACAATAGCCCCAACCGATTCAATTGCAACAGAGCTGAAATTTGAAGGTCCAAGTTTTGAAGATTTCTGCACAGTTAATAATACTAATATTAATAGGGTAAGCCTTGGTGCTTGGCCTAACACCACACTAGATGGAAGTATTGATGAAAGTACTTGGATTCGAGAGTTGCAAGCGCCAACATGTGCAAATGGTTTAAAAGGTATTTTCCAAGTTGAAGATAAAACTGATGATGGTGGTGATACAAAATGGATCTTGAACGCTCAAGTAAGATACAGGTTTACTGGTGAAGTAGGGGAAAACAAGCAGTATCCAGCTGGTTGCTATGATGCGATTGAAAGTGAGCTTAAGGAAAGCAATGGCTTAGCAGGGTTTAGTGACACAATTAGTGGTGGTACTGAAAGCCGGTTTGAAGGTTTTTGTAAATTTGATAGCTATACAAATATCGAAGTTGGTAGCGTTGGATTACCCCCAGAAATATTAGAAACAGTCCCTCCTTTTTATAATGGTGATACAGGAAATAAAACTTGGAGAGTTAACCTTGATGGATACAATTGTGATCCTACTAAAGGTGAAGATTACTGTATTGTAACTCGGAGAGGCACTGAGGAAGAAAAAGCAGCAGGGATAGGGGATGAATTCCAATGTTATTCCTGGGATGAGATAGAATCTCAACCAAACCACTGCACTACCTACCAAACTGATACGCAATGTCAAGAAATTGAGAGAACATGTGCTGAAGGGTGGCTTTGGGAGCGAGATGACGCCGATGATATTTGCTTCGCTTACACAATTGAGTATCAATGTGATGAGGAGGTTGTTTCGACTGTAACAAGCTCCGTAACACAGAATACCTGTGCGGCTACATTGCCTTGTGTTGGAGGGAATTGTGAAACATCAAATAGTGAAGTTAATGATCAATTCGCAGATGTTCTTGCTATGGCTACAGTAATACAACATATGGAAGATGGGATGAACTGTGAAGATCCTACAGACCCATCAACGTGCACTATTTTTAAAGGTGAAGGCAAATTTTGCTCTTGGGAGCCAAGTGGTTTAGGTAATGACTGTTGTGAGGCTCCTGATGGTGTTGATATTTATGAATATGCACAAGCTGCTTATGGCATGCTACAAGCAGATGCATTTGTAGCTGGACTAGATGGAACCAGTAATGCTGTAGTAGGCGGCTATCAGAGTCTGAGAGAACCTATTGCTAATGCAGCTACAACTGCTGGTGAAGCTGTTTCAAGCGCTTGGTCTTCAGTGTCTACAGTATTTACTGATGCGGCAAGTACTGCGGCAGGTAATGCAGTAGGGGAGGTGGTTGATGCATCTGGGGCCGCAATGGATATTTTCTCTAAACAGGCTATGGAAAAACTACAACAAGCGGTTATGAAATATGTTTATGATTCGATTCCAGAGGAGTTAGCTCAGGCATTAATGACAGAGACTGTTAAGAATGGGGCATCAACAGTGGTGCTATCAGAAGGGGCAAGTCAAGCTGTAGCGGTAATTGGTTATGTATATGCAGCATACATGGTGTATCAATATATTAAACTAGCTTTAAATTTGCTCACTGCTTGCCACGAGTATGAAATGGATATGGGAGTTAGGCTTGCTACGAAACAATGCATTCCCGCAGGAAAGAAATACTGTGCTGAAGATGCTTTGGGTGTTTGCTATCTTCGCCGCCAAGATTACTGCTGTTATGACTCCATCCTATCTCGAATAATAATGGAACAAGCATCACCAATGCTTGGCCATGACCTAGAAGAATATACAGCAGAAGAAGTTGATGGCTCAAAAATAAGAAATTGCCCGGGATTAACCCCTGAACAACTGTCTAACTTGGACTGGAATAAAATTGATTTAAGCGAATGGATTAACATAATGATCGAGTCTGGTATTGCTGATTTTGATCAAGACCTTGATAAGCTGACTGGTTCTGGTCGAATGCTTAATAATGAAGGTCGAGAAAACGCTGTTGATAGAACAACACAAAGAACTGTTGACGCTGAACTGGCTGAGAGAGCTATTGAAACAAGAAGTATCATAAATGCAGATGATATTGATTGTTCATATGTGCCGAGACCATTGGCATGCTATTTTCATAATGATGATTAATGATTATAAAGTTGCGTGATATAAATAATAAAGTACGATAGAGACACTTTCGGGACAAACGAGGAAATCTATGAAAAATATAACTAAAATAGCCTTAGCTTCAGTTATGGCATTAACTTTATCAGCTTGTTCATCAACAAAAGAGCCAATTGTGTTTGATAGCTTTCAAGCAAATGAGGATGACTCATTTGCAAAAACAACAATGCGCTTAGCTGGCAGTAATAAGTTTATGGACAGTGCTGACGGTGATGCAGGGACTCGTAAAGTACCAGGTTCGAGTGCAATGGCTATAGGTCAGTTGTTAATGTTAGATTTTGCTGGAGCAGCCAGTACAGCTATTAATGATAGCATTATTGAAAACGAGCCATTAGTTAATAGCGCTCAATTTATTGTTAAAGTTGATAATGTCGACCAATCAACAATTGAAAATCCTAAAGGTATTATTGCTAGAGCTTCACAAAAGCTTGATGAGATTGCTTTTATGAAAGGGCTTGAAATAGAGTCTGAAAAGACAACAAATACTCAGCGGATTATAACCTATAAAAATAAAAATCAATGTGAAAATTTGACTCTTGTTATAAATCGCTGCGGTCAATACCTTGGACTTGGAAAAGTTTCTTCATATGATCAAGAAAGTAAATCTGCATATGTAATCTTTGAAGCAAATGGAAATTTTGTTTCATTGTATTTAATGAGCGATTACATTGGGGATGATGTTTACTTGTATCATCCAAGGAAATTAGGGTCAGGTAATTGGGATTACAGCTGGGGAATATATGCAGGTTCTCATTTAGTTATTCACAAAGGTAAAGTACATAAATTTATTACTGGGCAAAGTTTTGATGATGGTGTGGATATTAGCGAACTGCGATACGTATTTTTTGAGGAATGGGAAAAAGAAAACAAAAGTGAATACAACGAAAAGTATCACAAAAACCCTAAAGACAAAGGTAAATACTTATACGATTATCACTTAAAAGACATGAGCTTCACTGAATTACCGCTTGATACTAAGTTGTAAATTTACTTACTTTTGAATTTAGTAGGTTTATTAATATATCACTGTCCAATGCTCCACGTTTGGTATTACGAACACTGGTCTGGGCGAAATAGCCAGCCTTTTTAGGCCGGTTTTTTCATTTCTTATCCTTAGGTAAATTTATTTTTCTGAGTTGTTGTTTGAAGTATAAGATTTATTTATAGTATTCAAAACTATACTAATCTGTACTAATTCCTATCTTAGATAAAGTAAAAAACTAGATCTCAGTTCATTAGATCAATAGCACTTCTTATATTAATCTACTAAAACTCACCCGCACGAATTGGTTTAGTTACCATGTTAGTCAAAGTTCTTGCGCAAGTTAAAACAGATAATTCAGGTTTATTGATTGAAGTACCAGTGTTGCTTAGCGAATATGGTGTATTTGATCCCTTACTTGATTACGTTATAAGCCAGTCGCACATTAAAATTTTGCCATGGGTGAATCGCATTACGTTTGCTTTGCACCTTTGGTTGGATGATGTGTTTTACGACCCAGAAAACCTAAGCGGTGTAATAGTTCGCTTGTATCATCCTGAAGACATTGGTTACAGTTTTTGCAGTCAAGTGAGCTAATGTAGTATTCGCACTTTATGAATATTACTTATGTGCCATTAGCGGTCACTCAATCTTGACACCAAGTGATCAAAAACCAATCGAATACGTTGTGGTACTGGACCACGTTGAGGGCGATAAATATATAAATCCCAAGGCACCGGCTCGACTTCTTCTAACACTCTCACAAGTTTCTCTTGGCGTAATAAGTCTTGGACCAAAAAGTCAGGAATTTGAGCAAACCCCAGTCCATTTTGTATAGCCATTAATTCAGCTTCGGTGTCGGCACTTCGAAAACGTGTTATGGATGGGGTCCACTGTCTGTCCATGGAAAAAACCCATGGCCAAAGCTTTCCCGTATTGCGATCTACTAACCCTGTAGCCGGCAAGTGGTTTAGATCTTCAATAGACGCAGGCTTTCCCACTCTATTTATTAAGTCAGGCGAAGCCACGACATACATATTAATTTTGGTGAGCTGGCGGGCAATAAATCGACTATCCCTCATGAAGCCGATACGAATCCCGATATCTATTTTTTCGTCAACGACATCCACGCGCTCGTCACTGAGTGTCAGGTCTATATCCAATTGAGGATGTATTGTTGAGAGTTCCAGTAATACTGGCATTAAGCATTTATGACCAAAACCAACAGGCGCTGCGATACGAACCCGCCCTTGTAATTCATTACCCGAGTTAGGGGCGCTTGTTTGAAACAATTCATCTACAGCGCGCAGGCGTTCTTTTGCTATCAAAGCAAATTTTTCTCCAACTATAGTCACTTGTATGTGTCGAGTATTTCGATGAAATAAAAGCTCCCCTTGTAATTGCTCTAACTCCTTCACTGCTCGTGTCACTGCCTGAGGAGAAATTCCCAGACGGTTAGCCGCTTCTTTAAAGCTGCGAGACTCAGCAGCAGTACAAAATATCCGGAGCATTTCTAATCTGTTAAGCATCACAGTCACATTCAGTTTTGATATGAATACATTAATACTATTCCATTTTTAGGAATTGTGAAATTAAAACTTTTCCATTTATTAATTTCTGAAGGTAAGTAATAATTTGTTTATTATTTAGACAGAGTCATTCATTCAACTGATTTGAGGATATTAACTATGAGCAGTGTTTTAGCAAACAATATCAGCAGTAAAGTCGTTGTTATCACCGGTGGTAGCAGCGGTTTAGGCGAAACAACAGCAAGATATCTGGCTAGTCTTGGTGCGTCAGTAGTATTAGGTGCCCGCCGTATCGAGAAGCTTGAAGCTATTGCTGCTGACATTCGCTCAGCAGGCGGAAAAGTTGCCGTTCAAGCGACAGATGTGACTAGCCAGGACGAAGTGAAGGCCCTTGTAAATCTTGCACAAGAGCGCTTCGGTAAAGTTGATGTGGTTATCAATAATGCAGGGTTAATGGCGATTGCACCGTTAGCTGAGACTCGAGTTGACGAATGGGATCGCATGATTGACATCAACGTTAAAGGTCTGCTGTATGGAGTAGCCGCAGCACTTCCGATTTTTCAGGCTCAGGGAACAGGCCACTTTATCAATATTTCATCCGTAGCGGGTGTCAAAGTATTCAGTCCCGGCGGCACGGTTTATAGCGGAACCAAATTCGCTGTTCGCGCTATTGCCGAAGGCTTACGCCATGAAGTTGGGGGTAAAATTCGTTCAACAATCATTTCACCAGGTGCAGTCGAATCTGAATTAAAACATGGAAGTTCAGATACTCAGGGTGCAGCCTTTGTAAAAGATTTTTATCAGCAAAATGAAATTCCATCTGAATCTGTTGCTCGTGCTATCGCATACGCAATTGAGCAGCCTGCGGATGTGGATATCAACGAGATTGTTCTGCGCCCAACTGTTCAAGAATTTTAATTCGTTTAATAAAAGATCTATTAACCAGCGGGTGATTTAACCACCCGCTGAATATTCAGTATGTGGGGTTATTGATGACAGCGTTAAACAGACAAATGCGTGCTTTGGTATTAGATAGCTATGAAGAGGGTACAGTATTCCAGGATGCCCTGATTAACTTTCTCTCTCCATCAGCAGGTCAGGTGCAAGTAAAAATATTTGCAAGTGGAGTCAATCCTATTGATTACAAGATCCGCCAAGGTATCGCTCCTTATGCCATGCCGGAATTACCCGCAGTACTTGGCACCGATTTAGCTGGAGAAATTGTTGCTATCGGCGACGGCGTCAGCGACTTTGCAGTAGGCGATGCAGTTTATGGTCTGACTGGCGGAGTGCGAGGATTGCAAGGATCATTGGCTGAATATGCCAACGTAGATGCTGAGTTACTTGCTCTCAAACCGAAAAATTTGTCCATGCGTGAAGCTGCGGCTTTACCTCTGGTTGCACTTACCGCTTGGGAAGGTTTGGTTGACAAGGCGAATGTTAAAGCGGGCCAGAAAGTCCTTATCCAAGGTGGAGCTGGCGGAGTTGGACATTTAGCTGTGCAAATTGCTAAGGCCTTAGGTGCCGACGTTTATGCCACTGCATCGACTGGAAAACAAGAACTGCTCAAAGCGCTTGGTGCCACGCCGATTGATTATCACACTGTAAGCCCTGCTGAGTACGTGGACGCATACACCCAAGGCAAAGGATTCGATATCGTTTACGACACTGTCGGTGGCTCTGTACTCGATGCCTCATTAGGTATCATTGCACATTATGGACATATTTTAAGCTGTGCTGCATTCAGCTCACATAACCTGGCACCGTCGTCATTACGCTCTGCAACATTGTCAGCGATTTTTGTGTTACACCCACAGCTCAGCGGAGAGGGGCGCAAACATCATGGTGACATTCTGCGGCAAATTACGGCTCTTGTTGAAGCTGGACAAATTAAGCCACTACTCGATCCGTTACGCTTTTCCCTAGACACGGCAATGGATGCACATAATGCCGTAGAGTTGGGATCCATGGGTAAAGTAGTTATTGATGTAATTGCTTAAAAAGTCATTGTTGAGGATGCATATGAGCCCAAGAAAACTAATTCGAACTGTTCGTTTCCATGAATTAGGTGGTCCCGAGGTGTTAACTATTGACTCGCTGGCGAGTCCAAGTTTGCAGGCCACTGATGTTCGTATTGCGGTCAAAGCTGTTGGCCTCAATCGTGCTGATGCCATGTTTAGGCGAGGCAACTATATAGAAAAGGCTGACTTCCCTTCGCGAATCGGCTATGAAGCATCCGGGATAGTCATTGAAATCGGGGAAGAGGTAGATCATTTACGCCTTGGGGACGAGGTTTGCATTGTCCCTCAGATGGGGCTTTCTCAGAATGGCTGCTACGCAGAAGAGATTGTCGTACCAAGTGAATATGTGGCACTCAAACCAGCAGGGCTAACCTTTGCTGAAGGCGCAGCAGCTTGGATGCAGTACCTGACAGCTTATGGCGCTTTGGTCGAAATTGCTAACGTGCAAAAAGGCGATGCAGTACTGATAACCGCCGCATCGAGCAGTGTTGGATTGGCTGCGATTCAAATTGTGAATTCTCTGGGAGGTATCCCTATCGCTACAACTCTAACAGGAGCTAAAAAGGCTGCTGTGCTCAAGGCTGGCGCGGCCCATGTGATTGCAACCCAAGAAGAACCGCTACTGGATAGCTTGAGAAGCATCTTGGGAGTAAACAATTTAAAAATCGCATTTGATGCTGTCGGTGGGCCGCAGATAGCTGAAATTGCTGAAGCAATGAGCCCTGAAGGAACAATAATAGTACACGGAGCATTAAGTCCCGAAACAACTCCTTTTCCCTTAAAAATAGCACTTCGTAAAAGTCTGACAGTTAGGGGGTATGTGTTTACTGAAGTTATAAAAGACATCGAGCGTTTTCGCAGAGCAAAGCAATTTATCCATTCGGGTTTATCCGAAGGAACACTCAAGCCTGTCATTGATCGAAGCTTTAAATTTGAAGAGATAGTAGCAGCGCATCACTATCTGGAGTCAAATCAGCAGATTGGTAAAATAGTGGTCGTACTTGATTAACAGATGAAGGAAAACTTTATCTGTGTGTTGTGCTGGATCTGTTTAACCATGTCGTTGTAGGCTGGTTAATACATCACCGACAGGATAGAAAAATGGTTCTGCGAGCGGTGGAGATGGCTGTCTGGCAACGTCCTGAAGCGACACAGGCAATACTGCATTCGGATCGTGGAACGCAATTTACCAGCGGCAATTATCAACGGTATTTAAAAAAGCAACGACTTATTGGGGAGCATGAGTGCTGTCGGTCATTGTGCCGATATACTTTTTTACATCGAGCGGTTTCATAATCCAAGAATGCGACTTAGAGTAGCTAATCAAGACAGGTAGTTTACAAACATTTTAAACCGTCCGTAGAAACGGGGGAGAACCCCCGCCAGAACAATAAGACAAAGGGGTAGTGTATGGTAATTAACGATCTTCTCTGGCGGCGACCACGCCATCACATGGATGTCGATGAAACCCACGACCACGTGCACTGGGTGGAACTTTTCTTCGATCTGGTCCATGTAGTGACAATTTTCATTCTGGGGAATTACCTGTCCCATCATCTGGGGTGGCAAGGATTCTGGGTGTTTACGGGAATGTTCCTGGCGATTTTCTATGCCTGGGCAGACAGTTCGGTCTATAATTCGCTGTATATCTCCACGGACATGCCGCATCGAGTGGTGATGGCACTTAAGATTGTCACGATGATGACCATCGCGGCGGCAATTCCCGACGTGGGAGGTGAAGGCTGGACGTATTTCGCGCTGGGCTATGCGTTGAATCGGGCGCTGACGGCCTATCTTTACTGGCGGGCGCGCTGTACCGACAACGCGGGCAATACGCTGGCGCAGGAACAGGGGCGGAATTTTTTCGTGTTGGCCGGGGTGTTCGCACTGTCGGCTTTTTTGCCCACACCGGTCGCCTACTGGGTGTTTGCCGCCGGCGTGGCAGCAATTCAGCTGCAGTACATGCTGCCGCGCGTAGGCACGCTCCGCTTCGAACGCTTTGTGCCTCAACTCGGACACATCTCGGAGCGCTTCGGCCTTTTGATGTTGATCTTGCTGGGTGAAGGCTTCTTTAAGCTGGTGGTCACGCTGGCCGACAAGGGCGTCTACAAAGTCAGCGCGGGTACGATGTTCAATGTGACCATGGGCGGCTTGTCCCTCTTCGCGCTGGCCTGGACTTATTTCGACTGCGCCGGCAATGCAAAACCGAAGAGCCGCACCAGTGCCGTGCTTCTGAGATACTGGCTTGCTCACATCGCGATTTTGTGGAGTGCGGTGACGATTGGCGTTGCGCTGGCCGGAGAAGTCTACGTCGGCCTGTGGGAGCCTTATCCGCCCGGCTACGCCGCGCTTGGCTCGGTCGGCCTTGCGGTTTTTTTAGCTTCGCTATGGGCGCTGCGTCGAACTGTGGCTGATGCCGCCGACAACTACCATAGCGCCGGTCTGAGGCTGTTCGGCATTGTCATGGCGCTGGTTGTGCTAGCCTTTCATCCCCTCGTACCGTCGATTGTCAGCAACGGGCTTTGGGTCCTAGCGCTGTTCTCGCAGATTGGTGTGCCGATTTTTCTAGCGGTAAGAGATACGCGCCGGTCTGATAAAATGCTGTGATGGAACATGGCTATGCCCATGCAATTTGACAGATAGCCGTCAGGGATTTGATGCGCTCTTCTTATGCTCATTAAGCCGGCCTTTTTGTTTTCGTGATCAGTGATTGTCCGTCGGCGCTTCGTCCTCAGTTAGCCGTGTGTCCTCCCGCATGGCGTGCCCCTTCTAAAATAACTGAGCCAATAATGTTCTATTCAGGTTACTTTAATGAACGTAATGTGCCTTAAGGTAATCAATTTGGCACTTTGTGCCTCTTATGTTTACTGTTCAACCTGTGCGCAATTTGCTCTGATTTTTTTTACTATTTTCAGACTTAGGAGGCTGCTGCAAAAGGAAAAGCTGATAGTCTGACATATATCGAATTTATGATAAAAGGAAAATTAATAATGCCTAATTTCGATCCAAACTTTGAATCTACTCGCTTGGCTATGCTTTCAAAACAACACCCTGACATTGTGAAGGTGTCGGGTGAGGGAGTGTTTCGTGCGGAAGATGACGAAGACCGCCTAAGCGGAACATCTTGGACTCTTGAAGATGAGATTTTTGATTAGGTCACCGAATCTGGCTTCAAGCTATACTTGCTTGAACTTCTGGATAATTTCATAGAATACCGAGGTCAATGTAACGAGCTTCAGAAAAAGGAAGGGATTGTACGTTTCGCTGGTGGCACTTTAAATATTGAACAATTAAACGTAGCTTAATGTAGTGTCCAGTTTTACTGGATTAGATCACTTTATCTTCATTTGAATAATGACTTTAATGAGCTATTTTTGTCGTTCCAGTAATATAGAAGAAATGGAATTGCACCCTCTTTAATCTCTTCTGCTGAATAGAACTTCTCTGTATTGAAAGCTTTAAAATAAATTCCTTGGGAATAAGCTTTAACTGTTGAGGAAAGAATGAACGCCAAATAGATTAAAACAAGAATTGAGGTAAATATTGTTACTGATGTTGAAATTTGCATCAATGCAAAAGTAACAAGCAATAAAACCATTAGATGGGATAAACTTCTAATTTTATTAATTTTGATTTTGGTCATACATAAAAACCTATTTAAGTTCCTTCTTAAATTGTACCTATTATTCTATTCCTTGTGAGTCTATCTAGTCAATCTTTAGTATCTATATGAATTCAAATTTTCACAAAATATTGTGAATTTTTGCTTTTTTTACTGCAACTCTAGGTTTTTCACTAAGTATTGTGAATTTGTTGCCCTGTTGATTATATCCCTCTATTATTCATAAATATCTGTGAATTTTGGTGATCAAAATGGAAATATCTGTTAGTTCAGCAAAGCAATTAGGTAAATTAATATCAGCTGTTAGAAAAAGCCAAGGGTTAGACCAAAAAACAATTGGAGAATTTTCGGGTAATAGTATCAATACGGTAGGTGACTTTGAAAAGGGGAGTGGTTCATTGTCCGTTAGCAGGTTATTTGATTTGATGGAGTCACTTGGTATTGAAATGAAAATAGACTTCGCGCTGCCTCCATCAGATACTTCAGCGCAAAAGAAGCTAATCAAACGCATTAGTGAGATAGTTTGATAATGGATAGATCGCTCACAGTATTTGTAAGTACAAAAAAAATGGGTGAGTTAAAGGATGTGAATGGTTTTTGGGCATTTGAATATTCACAAGAGTGGGTTAACTCAGATAAAAACTTCTCCTTGTCACCGGATATACCAATTCAAAATGAAATGACGTTAGACACAGGTACTAAACGTCCTGTTCAGAGCTTTTTTGATAATCTTTTACCCGAAGAAAACGCGCGCAAATTATTAGCAAAAGATGCGCAAGTTGACTACTACGATTCATTTGCATTACTAGAAGTGTCAGGTATTGAGTCCGCTGGTGCCTTAATAATGTTGCCTAAGGGGGGTGTCTTGCCAGATCCAAGTGCTGAGCCTCTAGAATTATCTGCTCTTTCAGAGAGGATAAAAGCTCTCCCTAAAGCACCATTGAATAAGAGACAAGGTAGTAGGATGTCACTCGCTGGGGCACAATATAAAATGCTAGTTATAAAAAAAGGCTCTGATTTTTTTGAAGGTAATGCAGGTACGCCTTCCACTCATATATTGAAACCAGATCATTCAGAGCCTGATGATTATTGGCAAACGACTTGTAATGAGTGGTTTGTTATGAGGCTTGCTAAAATGATGGGTATAGATGTACCAAAAGTGGAGTTATTGTATGTACCTGAGCCTATCTATTTAGTTGAAAGATTTGACCGGTATGGTAAATACCCGAATCAAGAGCGTCGACACATTATTGATGCGTGTCAACTATTGAGTTTTGGTAAAGATTTTAAATATGCAGCTTCAACTGTTGAAATTTATAAGAAGATATTGGGCAAAGTTCGGACTAAGGCACAAGATACAATAAAGCTATATCGCTGGGTTATTTTTAATTTTCTTATAGGAAACGGTGATGCACACCTAAAAAATATTAGCTTTTATTATGGGGATGGGGATGGGGATCCACAGCTGACACCATTTTATGATTTATTGTCTACGATAATATATGTGCAAGAAGGGACTAAACCACTTGAGCAAAAATTATCAATACCGATAAATGGAAAAGAAACATTTGATGAATTAAGGCGAGATGATGTTTTGGCTTTTGCAAATGAAATTGGCATGCCAGACAAGGGAGCTGCAACTTACTTAGATTCCATGGTTAAAAACATTCAAGGTGTATTTGAGATTCTTTACAAAGAAGTCCTAGAAATGCCAACTACTCCTACACGCGCTGTAGAGTTACGTATGCTAAGGGAGATACAATATAAAGTTTTAAATGAAATGGTGGAAAGGTTAAGAATTAGCTAGTTGCATCAACTAAAGTAAGTTGAAGTATGAGAAACCAACTCATTTGAGCCCCAAAATTGTTTTTGGACAAAATGTATGGTACGCCCCGTTTTGCAAGTTAATAACTAAAAATAACGGAGATGGTTTGCGCTAATGTATTCAGAGTCTATTAGAGACTAACATTAGTCCCAGCTCTACGATGAGATCTGCGCCAGATTGTC
>NZ_JACDWV010000205.1:0-23952 GCF_016464105.1 Pseudoalteromonas sp. bablab_jr010
GAATTACTGACAACTCTTAGGTTGTTTATCTTACCCGATAGGCTACCAGACAGGCATTATCCAAGGGTGGTAAGAAGGAAACCTAATAAATATCCCTATAAAAGAAAATGCCAGTCAGCTCTTAACTGACTGGCATTATGCAATTTTGCAGGTTTTTTGTGTGTTGAATAATTACTTCTTAAGCTTAGTTTTGAGCTTATTTAGGTCGGCTGGGTTAACAACCGGCCAATTGTTTTTCCAACTCATAGGTAAAATACGTAGCTTTTGCACGCCGTTATCGGCTGTTTCGTAGGCGTGTAATACTAAATAGTCTTTGCCATCAAAGGTGTACGCAGCATTATGACCAAGGGCTGCCCAATCTTTATTACCTTCAATAACTAAACTGCCACCGCCATCAACCATAGAGCGACCTTGTTGATCTAAATATGGGCCTTCGATGTTTTTGCTGCGACCTACGCGTACGTTGTAAGTACTCTCTACGCCACGGCAGCATTTATCAAACGAAACAAATAGGTAGTAATAGTCGTTCTTTTTAAAGATATAAGGTGCTTCAATTGGGCCATGTTCCGTGTTTGGGCGACTCGCAATGTGATGCCATTTTTCAGGTTTTGCTAAGCGCACCATGTCATCATCAAGTTGTACTAGTTTAAGGCCGCCCCAGAACGAACCAAAGCTCATCCACGGTGTACCATTGTCATCTTCGATAATGGCAGGGTCGATAGCGTTCCAATCGTCACGCTCAGGCACAGATTCAACCACTATGCCGTAGTCAATCCACTTGTAATCAGGTGATGATGGGTCAAGGGTTTCATTAACCGTTACACCAATTGCCGAAGTGTTTTTGCCAAATGCAGAGACTGAGTAATAAAGGTAAAACTTACCATTTTTCTCATACACATCAGGTGCCCATAAGTGGCCATCAAAGCTTGGTGAAATACGCTTTGCCCAACTCGGCTCATCTTTAAAAACGCGGCCGGTAAGTTTCCAGTTGGTTAAATCTTTCGACTCATAATAGGTAATGCCCGGGCCTGTGCTAAATACATAGTACGTGTCGCCTTCTTTGGTCATTACCGGGTCGTGAACTTCAACTTGCTTTGCAGATACGGCTGCGGCAGAAAAAAGTAGCCCTGTTGAAAGCCACTTCATTGCGTGTGTCACCTTACTTACGGGTCTCATGCTTGAATACCTTTTGTTGTTTTAACTCTTGTGTTCATTCAGCTACTATATAATATGTAATACAATATTAACAATAAAATCGAGACGAAATACAGGACACATTATGCTCAAAAAATTATCTCGGCTAACGCTTCTTAGTGCGTTAAGCGCCTCGCCATTGTCAGCCTTTGCTGATGCTAATAGTAGCAAGACTTTAGCGCCAATTGATAACCCCATTGTACTCAAACGTGCTGATCCTTGGTTAGTTCGCGATGATAAAAGTGGCTGTTACACGTTTATAGGTAGTTCGCCGAAATTTGATGAAATTGAACTACGCCAAGCTTGTCGTTTAAACGATTTAAAATTAGCTGAGCCGAAGGTTATTTGGCAAAAGCGCGATAAAGGCCCAATGAGTGTCAACATTTGGGCCCCTGAGCTACATCAGATTGATGGCAGTTGGTATATCTATTTCGCCGCAGGTGATATCGAAAAACCGTTTAGTATTCGTATGTATGCACTTAAAAACGACAGTGATGATCCGATGCAAGGTGAGTGGCAAGAAATGGGGCAAGTAACTAGCCACCTTGATAGTTTTTCGCTTGATGCCACAAGTTTTACGCACAAGGGGAAGCGTTACATGATTTGGGCGCAGCAGAACCAGCCTGCAACTTATAACTCAGCTTTATGGTTAGCTGAAATGGACTCACCAACATCAATTAAAGAACCCATTATCGCGATTACTGAGCCAACCCTTGATTGGGAAGTGCAAGGCTACAAGGTGAACGAAGGTGCTGCAGTCATTACCCATGGCGATAAAATATTTGTCACTTATTCAGCCAGTGCCACCGATCATCGATATGCGATGGGCTTGCTATGGGCAGATGTGAATGCTGATTTACTTGATCCTGCTAGTTGGCATAAAAAGGCTGAGCCGGTGTTCACCACCAATGCTGAGCTAGGTCGTTTTGGCCCTGGGCATAACAGTTTTGTAAAAGCTGAAGATGGTGTAACCGATTTAATGATTTATCACAGTCGTGACTATAAAGAGTTGAAAGGCACACCGCTTACAGACCCAAATCGCCATGCGCGAGCACGCATTATTACGTGGGATAAAAACGGTTTTCCAGTGTTCTCACCAGAACTCGCTGATTAAAAAAGGGCGCCAATTGGCGCCCTACAACTTTGGGAACGAACGATTACCAGAAGCGGTAGTAAATAAAGGCAGTAATACCAATAATACCCGCAGTATGAATGTAGTCCCACTTATCTAAGCCGGCAGCTACTTCTTTCATAGTTGCTTTATCTAGGCTTGAGAAAGTAAGACCTTTCAATTGTTCTTCGTCTGCTTGTTTGGTGAAAATACTTACCACAATCATAATCGCAACGACCACGACAAATAGCAGAATACAGTAATATAACCAGTTCATTGTGGTGATCCACGCAAATGATGAACCTGTTAAATCATCTTTAAATGGCAGTAATACTAAGCGGATCATACCAAGCACAAAACCTGATACTAAGCCAACAAAACCCGCTGTTGGAGTGATGCGTTTACTACATAAACCTAGTAAAAATACCGCAGCAATACCCGGTGCAATAAGAGACTGAACACTTTGCAGATATTCATAAAGCACATCGGCAATTAAGCTCATGACGGGTATCCACAGAAGACCTAATACAACAATCACGATAGTGGCAATACGGCCTACTTTCAGAAGGTGCTTCTCAGATGATTCTGGTTTGAATTTCTTATAGAAATCAATGGTAAATAAGGTTGCTGATGAGTTAAATAATGATGCTAAAGAGCTCATAAGAGCCGCTACTAAACCACCGATTACAATCCCCTTAACACCTGCTGGCAATAGCTCAGCAACTAACGTTGGGAAGGCTTGGTCAGCACTTTCATAGCTAATAATACCTTTAGCATTTAATGCATAGGCAATCATACCCGGCACTAAGAAGATAAATACAGGAAGTAATTTTAAGTAACCGGCGAACATGGTACCGCGACGGGCTTCTTTAATGCCTTTTGCGGATAAAACACGTTGTACGATGTATTGGTCTGTACACCAATACCAAAAACCAATAATGAATGAACCAAAAATAATGCCTGGCCAAGGGAATTCAGCATCTGAAGCACTGCGAATAAGGTGCATATTAGCATCGTTGATACGCTCAACTTCTGCCCAGCCACCTACTTTATCTAGTCCAACAACTAATATGACCAAGGAGCCAATAATGAGCACAGGGGTCTGCAACACCGAGGTCCACATAATGGCTTTCATACCGCCAAGTACCGTATAAATACCGGTGATCACCACAAGCCCAATCGCTGAAATCCAGAAGAAGTCGATACCCCAAATGCTCTCGATACCCAAGATTGTTTTAAATGCGATACCGCCGGCATAAACCGTTACCGCAACCTTGGTTAATACATAACTAATCAATGAGATAACAGATAAGAAGGTACGTGATTTAGAGTTAAAACGGCGCTCTAAGAATTCAGGCATGGTGTAGACTTTACTACTCCAATAGAAAGGCACGAAAATCCAACCGAGTAGTAGAATGATCCACGATTGCATTTCCCAGTGAGCCAGTGCCATACCCGATTGTGCGCCTGAACCTGAAAGGCCCACTAAATGTTCCGAGCCAATGTTCGATGCGAAAATAGAGGCACCAATCACTAACCAACTTGCATTACGACCCGCTAAAAAGTAATCAGCGGTGTCTTCTTCTTTTTGTCGCATAGACATCACGACAACGCCTAGTAACAGGACAAAAAATCCTGCTAGCACTGCCCAGTCTAAGGTACTTAGTTCGACCATCGTGTGTTCCACCTAATTTTGAAAGAGAATTTTGCTTTTTTAGTTGTTGAATAAAAATATTATATTATAAATAAGGTAAGTGAAAGAGATTTGTTAAAATAAGGTGACAGTCTGTAGGTAAAATGGTGACTGTATTGTTTGAAATATAGACACTTGTATTAGGCTGTTTTTTGCTTGTTATTGATTTTAATCAATTATTTCCAGGATGACGGAATAGCTTTATAGATGTATCATATTACTCAGATCTTTTGAGGAACACACATGGCGCGTTTAGAAAATTTAAACCTATCACAACAAGTTACCAATGAGCTTGGTAAAGCAATAATTGTTGGTGATTATAACACTGAAACGGGGCTACCAACCGAAGCACAACTTTGTGAAGTGTATGGTATTAGCCGCACAGCTGTTCGTGAAGCAGTGAAAATGCTTGCTGCAAAAGGACTGATTTCTTCTCGTCCACGACAAGGTATTCGTGTTGAGTCGGCGGAGAACTGGAACTTATACGACACAAGCGTATTAAAATGGTTGTTAGAAAGCAGCCCATCACTTTACGTACTTAAAGAATTTCTACAAGTGCGCTTGGCGATTGAGCCACAAGCAGCAGCACTTGCAGCAAGAAAAGGCGACCAAGCAGCCATTGCAGAAATTAAAATGGCACTCGATAAAATGCAAGCGGCAGCAGAAGAGCCAGAAGGCGTAATGCATGAGCCAGATCTTGCCTTCCACACAGCAATTTTACATGCCAGTGGTAACCGTTTTTTCTATCAATTACGTGATTTCATTCGCACCGCATTACACGTGAGTATTCAACATACTACACCTGCTAAGGGCAATAAAAAGGCGATCGCTGAAGAGCACTTTAAAGTGTATAACGCGATTGCAAGCGGCGACCCTGAGCGTGCTAAAAACATGATGACGTACATGATTGATGAAGCAATGGCGTTTATTGAAAAAGAAATCGCCGACAAAGAAGCGGCTCAATAAGTATCGCTTCTTGACGTTGTAATTACTTTAAAACAAAAGGTTATCATGCCAAATTCAAACGAGCTAAAAACAGTTTACCCAAGCCTTGCTGGTAAGAGTGTGTTTATTACTGGTGGTGCATCGGGAATTGGTGAAGTAATGGTAACGCGGTTCTGCGAGCAGGGCGCGAAAGTCACCTTTGTTGATATTGCAACTGAGCAAAGCGATGCGTTATGCGCTAAATTAGCGGGTAAATATGAGTTTGACCCGCAGTTTATCCATTGCGATATTCGTGATGTAGAAGCCTTAAAAGCGGCCATTGAGCAAACGCGTCAGCAACAGGGTGACATTGGTGTGTTAATTAATAACGCAGCCGATGACACCCGCCATGCCGCTGAGAATATGGATGTGAAATATTGGGAAGATAAGTTTGCTGTTAACTTGCGCCCGTGTTTCTTTTCATCGCAAGCTGTAGTTGAACACATGCAGCGCTTGGGCGGCGGTAGCATTATCAATATGGGGTCGGTAAGTTGGCGTATTAAGCAAACAGGCATGCCAGCCTACACAACCGCAAAAGCGGGAATTGAAGGTTTAACCCGTTCATTAGCTGCTTCATACGGTAAAGACAATATTCGTGTGAATTCACTGGTTCCGGGTTGGGTGATGACAGAGCGCCAAATGACTCATTGGCTAACCCCAGAAATGATTGAAGATGTTCGTTTAAGTCAGTGTATTAACGAAACAATACAACCAGACCATATAGTGAATGCCGCGTTATTTTTAGCTGCTGATGACAGCCGCATGATGACAGCACAATCACTGATAGTGGATGCAGGTTGGACTTAATTAAATTGTTAGTTGCTTTAAGTTAAATTAAACCAAAGAAAAAATTTTACACGATCCAAATAGTACTATAATAATAAATAATTATTTTAAACATTTGAATCTAATAGTTAGGAAGGTGGTAAGAAAGTTTGACCGACTTTGTACTTGTTTATTTAATTCTGATTATTGGCGCTTGCCTGCAAAGTGTTATTGGCTTTGGTTTAGGCATGCTATGCGTGCCTGTGCTTTACTGGCTTATGCCAGAGCTGGTGCCTGGGCCAATGATTTTGAATGCGCTGTTTTTAACGTCGGTGTTAATGATTAAACACCGCGGTGCGATAGACATGAAACAGACGGGCATTTCCATTATTGGTGGTGCAGTGGGAGTTATTCTTGCTGCTGTGGTGATGTGGTATGTCAATGCGAAGCAGTATCAACTCTTGCTAGGAGTGAGTATTTTGATAGTGGTGGCGTTGTCTATCATAGGTATGAAACCGAAAATTTCCACTATTACAAGCTTACTTGCGTCAATGTCGTCAGGCTTTTTAGGTACCACAACGTCAGCCGGTGGCGCGCCAATGGGGCTACTCTATCAAGCTGAAGATAAAGACAAAATTAAAGCAAACCTAAGTGCCTTTTTTGTATTTATAAACTTATTTGGCATTATTGTATTGATGCTAACAGGCTCTGCCGATATGGCCGATGTAAAGCTGTTCTTTTTTTGCTTACCCGCCATTTTAATTGGCTGGGGCTTATCGTTTGTGATCAACAATAACCTCAATGAAAAGGCCATTCGCGGCATCATCTTGCTGGTTGCGGGTTTATCTGGTCTAGCACTTATTTTCATACACAGATAGAATGAGAATAGTTCAGCTTTTTGTGTAATGAAGCCAATGCTCGATGACACCATTAAAATAATCATTTCTAGCCAATGCCAATTGGGCGAAGGTGCCTATTTTGCTAAGGCACATAACTGTTTATTTTGGGTCGATATTTTAGGGCAGCGTTTGTTTCGTTTGCGGTGTCAATCGATGCGAGTTAGCCAGTTTACTATGCCAGAACCGATTTGCTGGGTGATGGAAACCGAGCAAGCTGAATTAATCGCAGGCTTTGCCAAAGGCATTTATAAGCTCAATAGTGAAGACTTTAGCCGCGAACTTCTTTACTCAATCGATCACGAACCCTCACAAAACCGCTTAAACGATGGTAAAACGTCTCGCCAAGGCTTTGGCTTTTTTGGCTCAATGGACTCTCAAGAGCAAACCAATAGTGGCAAGTTATACCGTTTTGGTCATGGTCAGGCTCCGACAGCAGTTGATCATGACTACACCATTAGCAATGGGCCTGCGGTAAGTAAAAATGGCCAGTTTCTATATTCTACAGACTCAGATAAACAAACAATCTACCGCTTCACTCTGAATGAGCATGGCGAGCTTGCAGATAAACAAGAGTTTATTCGCTTTACTGACAATATGGGTTTTCCTGATGGCATGACCGTTGATAGCGAAGATCATCTGTGGGTTGCTGCATGGAATGGTTATGGCGTGTATCGTTTTGCTCCAAACGGTGAGCAAGTACAGTTTATTCGCTTACCCGCACCGCGTGTTACGAGTGTCGCATTTGTAGGTGAAGAGCTCACGCATCTGGCGGTGACAACAGCGGCAGTAGGGCTCGAAGACTCAGTACTCGCTGATTACCCGCACAGTGGTGGCGTGTTTATTCTTGAGCCGGGCGTTAAAGGTATTGCTGAAACGCCCTTGAAGCTATAGGTTTTCCATTACTTGATAACGCAACTCGCCAATAAACGAGCGTGCTGCCGGGCCAAGCTTGTCACCGTCTTTAAAGAGTAAATGTAACTTAGCGCTGCGACTGCTGTTATGGGTTAAATTAAGTGCTTTCATTTGCCCTGTCGCAAGTTGTTTTTCTATCGCGACTTTTGGTAACCACGCAAAGCCCAATCCATTACTGATCATATCAATCGAAGTGCGCATATGAGTGACGGTCCAGCGCTGATCGGCACCTAACCAGCCACCATCTTGTTTGTGCTTATTCGCTGAATCGCGAACAACAATTTGGCGGTGTGATTTTAAATCTTCGAGGGTAATTTCACGCTCTATCGCATGCAAGGGATGATCTGGGTGGGCGACGGCAATAAACTCGATATCACATAACTCTTCGTGAAAGCTTGCCGCAATTGGAAAGCCGGTAATAGCAATGTCAACCTGATCGTTTTCGAGCAGTTCATTGCCCCCCATTAGTACAGACTCATGCAGCTCAATACGCAGTTGCGGGTATTGCGATGACGTGTCGTTAAGTACCTTATAAAGCAATTGTTGTGGGAAAATAGCATCAACGGCAATGCGTAACTTACTTTCGATACCTTCACCCAAAGTCTGCCCAATGGCCTCAACTTTAGCGGCTTCATCAAGTAAGTAATTAGCACGGCGCAGCATCATCTCGCCGGCTTCAGTGAGCACGGTTTTACGGCCTTGAATGCTGAATAATTTTACATCGAGCGCAGATTCAATTTTGCCAACTGCGTTATGAATACTCGATTGGCTTTTATGAATACCTTGTGAGGCTTGGTTAAAGCCTCCAAATTCAACAACAGCACGAAACATGCGCCACTGTTCTAGCGTAATTCTTAGCATGATGTTCCTTTGCTTACTTAACTACCTAATAGTACCTGTAAATGCTGATAAAGTTTACTTTTTAGGTGAGGGCAACTCAATATACTCAAGCTCATCACCGGGGATTTTAGCAAAGCGCTGTGCTTGCCAATCTTGTTTTGCTTGCTCGATGCGCTCTTTGCTGTAAGCAACAAAATTCCAGTGTAAATACGGGACTTTATTGAATTTACTGCCACCGAGTAAAATAAAGCGGCTGTGCATTAGAGTCGTTATTTCGTGTTCGCTGTCATCAAGTAGCACAAAGTCACCTTGGGTATAGCGAGTATCACCCACACTAATTTCACCGTAAATAACATACACGGCGGTTTCATGATGAGGGTGCGGTTTAGTAATATGACTACCTTGCTCGGCGACTGTATCGACATAAAACATCGGTGAGTAGTTTTTCACTGGGGAGCTTAAGCCATAGGCATCACCGACAATGAGTCGCATCAGCACGCCTTTTTCGATTTTCTCAGGCAATTGCTGTTTTTTGATATGTTCAAAACGCGGTGCTATTTCGGTCATACTCTCAGGTAAAGCAACCCAGCATTGCAGACCATTAATGTCGTGCTCGCTCGCCCGCACTTCAAGGCTTTCTCTTTCTGAGTGCACTATACCGCGACCTGCGGTCATCCAGTTAACATCGCCGGGCTCTATTTGCAGGCTATTACCTAGCGAATCGCGATGGTAAATACTGCCAGTAAATAAATAAGTGAGCGTTGATAGGCCAATATGAGGGTGAGGCCTCACATTTATGCCTTCACCGCGAGGAAAGTGGTTTGGCCCCATGTGGTCAAAAAAGATAAATGGGCCAACCATTTTTTTGTCAAAATGCGGCAAGATGCGTTTTACATCGAGCCCACCAATATCGTGGCTGGTTGCTGTTAATAACGTTGCCATTTTCGCGCTCCCTTAAAAACAAATTCAGCCAACAACTTAGGTCATTGGCTGGTAGAAATATTACGCCTGACTACGTTTTAACACTAGTTGATCTAGGCTGATTTTGCCTGCACCAACACTGGCTAATGCTAAAAAGCCGCCTGCCATCGCAATGTTTTTGTAGAACATTAAAAATTGCATTTGATCATCAAGTTGAAAGTGGAATAGCAAAGCGCTGACTAAGCTGAAACCAGCAAAAGCGATAGCGGTTAGTTGTGTTAAAAACCCTAGTAAAATAAATAACCCGCCAACAATTTCAAAAGCAATCACAAACGGCAGTAAGAACTCTGGTAAACCTACTGATGCCATGTACTGTGCAGTTGCATCAAAGAATTCTATTTTGCTAAAGCCAGTTAGTAAAAAGATGGCAGATAAACCAATACGCGCCAATAAAGTGCTAATATTTTGTAAGTGTGGTTGAGCTGAGATTAAAGTAAAAAGTTTCATAGTAGGTATCCTGTTTAGTTGAGCAGTGTGTCTGCGATGGAGTAACTATAGGTTCACTTTAAAAGAATTAAAAATTGTAAAAATAGCGTTTATCATTCTTTAAAAGAGAATTTAAAAGGAGGTAAAATATGAAGTTGTTGTTATTAATAGGGTTTTGTTTTTCGGTGGCTAAAAGTAGTTTGGTGTTTGCTGAACAAAATTTACCAAATAGTCGTCATTATGAGTTGCTAGCTTCAGATATTGCGGTGCAGCAAAGCTGGCAAGTTAAAGGCGCAATCAAAGGTTATGAGTTGCTGGAATATCAAATTAACCTTAATAAAGGCACTACTTTAAAGGTTGATTTTGCTCCATCAAATTCAAGCAGCTACTTTAATATTTTACCAAAAGGCAACCCAACAGCTTTGTTTGTTGGCCCGGCAAAAGGTGATCATGCCGAGATTAAAATTCCTGATAATGGCGATTATGTGATTCGAGTGTTTTTGATGCGCAATGCTGCGCGCCGTGATGAGCAAAGTGAATTTACAGCAGATATTAGCGTCGTAAAAAGTACATTAAAAGGCATGCACCCAAGCTGGGATGTCGATGGTGATGGGGTAAATGATTGCGAGAAAGACGGTAGCTGCGATCACACGGTTGACTACAGTCTTCCTCGAAAGTTGAATTAGGCCTTTATTGAGGCCTAATCAGCTTATTATTCAGGCGCTACTTCAAGTGTTGTGAATAATGAGTAGCGTACGTTATCGATATCGGCCTCTGTTGGTTTTTGATCAACTGATGCTTCAATTAGATACATATCGGCGTGAGCGAATGTCACCGTAAAGAAGCCTTTTTTATCGGTTGTTACTTTCACTTCGTCACGCTCGTTGCGGTAGCGTGCACTACCACGAACAATCGCAAGCTCAACGTCGGCAGCTGGTTTGCCATCCATTAATAATTGGAACTTAGCTTCTTCACCAGCAAATAGATCGTTCGGGTGAGTAGGTCCTGAAATTTCTAAGCCTTGACCAAGCAATGTTGGCTTAGAAGTACCATTACGGCTTACAAAAGTATCAACAGTTGCGATTGATTTTACAGTGCGCACGTCGGTTGCGCCTGCTGGTAGGTCTGCTTCTTTTTTACCTGCGAACACACGGCCACGGTTGCCATCTTTGTCTTTATAGAAAGTCATTAGCATTGGCTTTTGCTGCATAGCAATGTGGTAAGTACCGTCTTGCGTTAAGCTCACTGCCGCTGAGTTTTTGCGTTTTAAATAGTATGCGCGAATCGTTTCTTCGACCGGCTTACCATTTGGTGCAAGGGCAACTAATAAGTTGTCGTCATACTCTGCGCCTTTTTGTTTTGGGCGGTATGCTTTATCTGGGCTAAATAACTCATTAGAAATACTGGCATCGATCATCACGTAGTGAGTTTTCTCACCAGATAAAGAAGTGTGAGATGGCATTAACCAACGGGCATGTGCTTGTGCGTAGCCAGATGCAAGTGCTGTGAAGGTCACAGCGCCGATCAGCGCTGTTTTTAATAATTTTAATTTCATTGTTTGTCCTTAATTACTGGTAATGGTAACAAAGCTAGTCGCGAACTCTTTTTCGCCTTTAATTGTGACTTTGCCGTCTTTTGTTAAGTCGATTTCAACGCGGGTGTAATCTCGGCCACCTTCTTCACGTACAACTTCAACATTAAGTAGGTAGCTGCCAGGTTTAACTGGATTACCTTTTAAATCTTTACCTTGCCATTCAATCGTATAAGTACCTGGGCGTTTTGTTGCACCTGTCACACCATCAAAGTTGTCGTTGCTACGACCGGCTTTTCGCCACCACTGACGTAAGTCTTTAAACCATTCAGCTTTTTCGACCCAAAGTGCAATCGTGGTAACGTGTTTACGTTCAGGTGTTTCTAGCCATAACGCCACGTAAGGGCGATGATATGGAGAAACATCTAGCTCAGGTAAGGTAAATTCAACGGTGAGATTGGGATCTTTTGCAAAGCTCAGAGGGCTGAATAAACAGCTAATTAGTAGAGCAACGAGTAAGTGGGCTTGTTTCATTAAGATACTCCTTTAAGTTGAGGCACCCAAACTAGATAAATAACCAAAGGCGTGGCAACACCAAGAAGCGTTAACCATAGACCTGCGGCACGTTTTTTACGGTTTTGAAAGAGGATAAATAATCCGGTAATAGCAAACAGAATCATCAAAACAGCTGAAATATCAATCACCCAGCTCCATGCTTCACCTGTATGACGGCCCTTGTGTAAGTCGCCGATCAGACTCATAAAGCCACCGGTTTGATAATCAATATTAAGTTCACCGGTTTGAAAATCGATTTCGGCGTAGGCAAAGCCAGCCGGAAGCGGGTAGTCGAGCATTACCAAGGCATCTTCTTTTTCCCACTCAATACTTTTTACATTGCTGAGTGAAAACTGCTGTTGCATGTATTGCTCTATTTCAGGGTAAAGGCTTGGCAATGTGTCGAGGTTTGTTTGCGCTTTTTCAAATAACTCTGCAGAAACAAGTAGTTGGTTCTGACCATTATGTTTATCATTTTCGAGCCAACTAACGTGGTTAAGGATGATGCCGCTGACACAAAATAAAATAAGTAAAAAGAATAAGGCCGTTGAAAGGTATATATGTAAGGCACGGCTAACGCTATAAAAGTTGCGTTTGTTAAATGAGAACATAATGCGGTTTATTCGTTAAAGATACAAATATGATAATGATTTGTATTACTGATAACAAGCGAGTTTACGTTCTTTACATTTCTTTGTGCTAGAAATAAATAGCGAGATAAGCCATAACTGCTAGCTGCGAGCTGAGAAAACAGGCAAGCAACATCAAGCGCATCTGTGTGGTTATATTAACTTGAATTAGGGTTGGTTTATTGGGCGCAGATGGGCGGTTAATTAAATAGGCTAATACGCTTAATTCAATCACTGCCACAAGATACATCACCCAAATGGGTGCGGCACTTTGTAGTAAAAAAGCATATCCGATAGCCATACCAAAACCTGCTAATAACTTAGCACGGGTAGGAACAACCTTATGCTCTTGCCAAAACCTTAACGGTTGGCCGTATCTAGGGTGGTTTAGCAGCCAGGCCGAGAGTTTGGGTGATGAGCGGGTAAAGCACGCCAATGCTAGTATAAAAAAGATAGTCGTAGGCATCACAGGTAATGCAATACCTATGATACCTAAACCCACCATCAATAACCCGAGTAATTGATAGCAGCCATTTTTATAGGCGTTAAACGCCGCTCTCACATTCATCAATAAAGTTGGGCCAGATAAAACTTAAATCGTTGTAGTGCTTGCTCGATACCTATGATCAAGGTGGTTTGTATTTATTGGTTTTAGCAACATAGTCTACACCATGTTGTTTATTTAACTTTAGCTCAGCTTAATATTATTAGCTAACACTATAGGTAAACTTACTTTAAACAAATGAAAAGCCCAGTTTAAACTGGGCTTGTAGGTCTTATTTTTGGCTATTTCTAGAAATAATAACCAATATTGATATTGAAGCGAGTTTCGGTGTCGTCGCTGTCGCCAGCAATTGAACCGCCAACAAATGGTTGGTTTTTCGCTTGTACAAAATCAAAATAAGTGAATAAGCCACCTGCGGCAACAGATACCCCTGTTACATTCATCCATGTATCTTCGCTGTTATCTGACTTGTCATAAATAATGCCGTAGTCATTATAAAACTGCAGGTTTGTTACCGGACCCCACTCTACAGGTAGGCTGTAAGCGATATTGGCATTAGTCATGGTTGCTTCTGCGGCAATGCTATCGTAAAACGCATAAGCACCCACAGCCATACGGTCGACGTTGTCGATATCGTAGTTATACTCACCATGCTGAAGCTGGAAATTCCATGGGCCAATAGTACTGTTTAAGTGCAGTGCCCAAGCGTAGTAATCGCCGGCTTTGTCTTCGCCGTCATGCAAACCACCTGATAACGCAGAAACACCTAGCTCGGTGGTGCCGCCGTCATGCTCAAAATGATAGCCATAACGGCCAGAGAAGGTATTGTACTCACCAATCGGATTGGTTGGTTCGGCATAAACACCTTCATCAGCAGAGCGGAAACCGACAACATCATATGAGTAGCGGTCGCTTCTATCGTCTACATAGCCGTCAACACCACCTAGCTCATCATTTTTGAAAAAGCCGAGATCAATTTGCCAGTTATCAGCAATTTTGCGCTTGAATAGAACACCTAAATCATGATCATCTTCAAGACCTATATAATAAGTAGTGCCAAAGAAATAGTTGTGCGAGTTGTAAGGCCAGTTACCAAAAGGCACTTTGGTAATACCTGCCTGCACCTGCCAGTCTTCAGCAAAGTCATAGGCTGCATAGGCATATTTAACTGCAGTCATGTAATCGAAAAAACGGATCTCAGCGTTAAGCTGTACATCACCTACATCGCCTGCAAAATTTAGTCTGAAGATGTCAAAGTCGAAGTCGCCACCGCGGTTTTTATTACCATCGTCATAGGATGTATGGCTGAAGTTGGTACGTACTGCACCCCCAACCTTAATGCCAGATTCTTTTTTAGGAGCTTCAACAGCCGCTGTTTGCTGCTCAAGTTGCTTTTGTTGCTTTGCTACTTGTGCATCAATTTGCGCTTGTTTCTCGGCTTGTTGCTGTGATTTTTCTTCTGCAGCATCAAGTTTGCTTTGCAGTTGCTGCATTTGCTGTTTCAGTAACTGCAGCTGTTTTTGAAGGTCATCAATTTCAGATGCCTGACTAAGACTTGAAGTTGTGCCCAAGGCTATTGCGAGGGCTAACTTTGATAGTTTAAGCATGAATTTTCGCTAGTGTTGGAATGGGTACTACCAAGCATAGTTGATATTCATGCTGAACCCAAGACTAGCCACAGAAAATTAATATTAATCAATCAGTTTTAATTTTTACTGTGGTTCTAATGTCTTGGTGATTGCGCCAACTTCAAGTAGTGGTGAAGCATCAAGTTGATCTGCATCCATCATTGCGGCAATACGTTGCATTGATGAAAGTAATAAGCTTTGTTCCCACTCTTCGAGTGCTGAGAACTTTTCGATGAAGTGCTCTTGCAGAGGTTGAGGTGCTTGTTCTAATAGCTGTTTACCTGCTTCTGTGAGATGCAAACTAACTCGGCGTTTATCTAATTGGCTACGTACACGGGTGATCAGGTTACGGTTTTCTATACGGTCTAAGATATTGGTAACCGTAGCCGGGCTTAAATTTACATTTTGTGCAATGCGACTAGCGGTTATGCCATCGGTTTGTGCAACCTCGTTCATAATCAGTAATTGTGGGCCTGTTAAGCCTGAGGTTTTATTGAGCTGTTTTGAATGAAGGTCGATGGCTCTGATCACTTTGCGCAGCGACACTAGTAGCTCGTCATACTTTTGCATGTTTCTGTCTCTTAAATAAGGCGGCGTGGAACAACCGCAATCGCAAAATATTACACATCTAATAAATTGAGTTCAAATAAATAATAACTATGTGTCTTATAATTTGCGGCCATAAAGGTTGTTATCGTGTTTATTTATTAATTAGAGTAGAAATTAAAACATAAAAGTTGAAATTTAGATGGAGTAATTGTTGTTAACACTTAAAATGCAACTACGAGGTGACACCATCACTTTGTAGTAAAACAATTTATACAAATAACTAAATATTATTTACTAAAAGCCACTGCATTGGGTAAGGTGGATTTTTCTTTCATTAAATGGGACGAATTATGAAGTTATCGCCATCAGTTACGATTGAGCAAAGTGAAACCGGGCTTGAATTTATTAAAGTTGCTAGTGAGTTTTGTAGCGCTACTATTTTTCTGCAAGGTGCGCAGATCACTGAGTTCACGCCAACCGATAAAAAGCCACTATTATGGGTCTCAGAATTAGAAGATTACCAAGAAGGCAAAGGTGTGCGAGGCGGTATTCCGATTTGTTGGCCATGGTTCGGAGTAAGCCAACATGAAGGCTGGCCAGCTCATGGTGTTGCTCGCACAAGTTTATGGCGCGCAGAAGAAGTGAAAGAACAAGACGATTCTATTTATATCAGCTTGTCATTACCGATGACGCAAGTTGATGAAAAGTATTGGCCTTATAAAACTAAGTTATTGGCCGAGTTTATTTTAACCTCTAGCTTAGAGCTACGTTTAACAACCACAAACTTAGATAACCAAACTGTACAGTTCACTCAAGCACTGCACACGTATTTCCCAACACCAGCAATTGAAGAAACAAAAGTAGATGGCCTGCAAGGCGCGAAATACATCGAATTTGCTGAAGGTCCATTTGAGCAAAATGAGTTAGTGTCGTTCGCGCGTGAAACAGACATGGTTTACACCGAAGCAAAAGACACTCAGCGTATCATTACACCTGATGGCATTATTGAAGTAGGCCGCGAAAATTCAACATCCTGTGTACTATGGAACCCATGGATTGATAAATCAAAACGCCTTTCTAATTTTGCTGATGACGAATATCACGTCATGCTGTGTTTAGAAGCGGCTAATGTCCTTGATGATAGTGTTGAACTTGCACCTGGAGCAAGCCATACACTTGCAACAAAACTACGCTGGGTATAATTTATAACATATAATAACTCAGTGTTAGCACGTAAGGCCGGCACCGCTGGCCTTTACAAGGAATTACCGTGTTTAGTAATCAACAAATAGAAACCCTTCCAAAGCATCAAACGATTCAATTCCAACCACTTGCAGATAATGCGATATGGCATGTACAACTAAATTGGTTGTTGTTTTATGTGCCTTTAATGGCCGTGATCATTGCAGTACGGCACTTTAATCCAGCCGTTAGCGAAGCCATTGCTACACCTTGGTTGCTGGTTTTGCCATTGCTGGTAATACTGTCAATGGTTTACAACCTTTATAGCGTTCGCGCTAAAGGGGTAGCAGTAAGAGAGCATGATATTGCCTTTAAGCGGGGTTTAATTTGGCAACAAATCACCTTATTGCCTATTTCACGCGTGCAACACACCGAAATTCATCGCGGACCAATTGAGCGAAAGTTAGGACTCGCAACACTCAGGCTTTACAGTGCCGGTGGCATGAGTGCTGATTTACATATCAGTGGGTTAACGGACGAACAATGCAATGATGTTCGCCAGTTCGTGCAAAGTTATGGTGATAATGCAGCAACTCAAGAAAATGAGCTTGCCGATGAGTGATCAACAATGGCAACGCGTGTCACCATGGGCGCTACTGTATTTTATTGTTCACTTTGCACTGCGCTTCATAAAAGATGGGCTACTTAATTTACTGCCAATTTTGGTGTTATTTGTTACGCAAGTTGAGCAAAAGCTATTTTGGGGGCAAATAGCTGTTGCCGTAGCCTCTTTAGTTTTAGTGCTGTATGCCTTTGCTTATTATCGTAATTTTAAATACCGCATAACGGATGGTCACGAAATACTGCTCAATAAAGGGGTATTTAAAAAAGAGCGGCTAACCCTAAAATTTGCTCGAGTACAGAACGTAAACATTGCCGAACCTTTTTATTTTCAGCCGGTTAATTTGGTTAATTGTATTTTCGATGCTGCCGGTAGTAGTGCTCAAGAAGCTGTGATCCCGGGAGTTAAGCTTAGCTATGCCGAGCAAGTTCGTGAACAAGTTATGGAATTTAAGGCTCAGTTACAACAGCAAGAACAGCCGTCTATTGAGCAGAGCGAAGCAACAGATAAACCGAAAACCTTAACGATCAGCAATGCTGAAATTGCTAAGTTTGGTTTGATGTCGAACATGGCAATATTGGCATTGGCTGCACTTGCTCCATTTATGAATGTGATTTTTGAGTACCTCGAAAAAACCATCATAAACCGCCTAGAGGCCATACTGAATGAGCAAGCTGCGTTCGTTGGTAGTGCCGCTGCAATCGCTGTGTTAATCATGGTTGTTGCCATTGTTTTATGTGCTATTTTACTTTCTGTTGTCATGGCCTTGGTGCGCTTTTTTAACTTTCAGCTGTATTTTCAGGACGATAAGTTTAAGCGTGTGGCAGGTTTATTTGAGCGCCAGCAACTCTCGATCAGCGTGTCGAAAATTCAAAGTGTGCAAATCAAGCAAAATATTATTGCTCGGCTGCTTAATCGCTATACCTTAATTTGCCCACAAGTGAGTAGTGGTGGTATGGCTGCTGGGGTTGCGGCACATAAAAATAAACAAACGTTAGTGATGCCAGTAATCACCAAAGAGCAAGTGCAAGCTGTGTGTGGCTGGTTATTTCCATGGTTTGTTGATTTAACAGAGCTTAACTTTGTTAAGCCTGAGCGCGCTTTACTTTATAAGAATACGTTTTTATATGTGCTCCTACCTACTATATTTTCTGCTTTAATTTTCAATGCCTTATTTGATGCTGCTACGATGCTGTGGAGCATTGTCGTGGGCTTAGTTTTGATGATCGGTGTGTTTTTGAATTATCAAAAAACGGGTGTGGCTATGTATCAACATGACGGCCGCTTTTTTGCCGTATTTAAAACCGGCATGCTGGGTGTGCAGTATCGTGTTTTTGAACTCTATAAAGCACAAAGTGTCACCACAATAAGCACTTATTTAATGCGCCGATCACAGCTTAAAAGCTTGTATATACAACTTGCTTCTGGTTCAGTATCAATGCCTTATTTAAAAGCAGAGCTGGCTGAGCAGTTTGCTGATTTCGCCCTATATGAAATAGAAGGCGTCGAGCGGAACTGGTTTTAAATGAAAATAATTCTCAATATCATTGACCTATTTGGGTTTTTGAGTATACTTTCTCAAAAGCTACAGATGGAGGTTCGCAATGATTTATTTACTACCTATTTTAGCTATTTCAGGTGTTGTCGGATTGCTTTGCTATGCTCGCAATAAGAAGGAGTGTAAAGGTCTTTGCGTAAGTTGTGCAGTGACTTGTATTGCTTTGCTTGTGACTGGCGCGATGGCTCTTGCGGGTCTTGGTGCATTGAGAAGCAGTATTATGTTTGCAGCGACAATATTTATTGTTTATCAATTACTAGGCTTGGTTCGTCCACTTAAAATCGAGTAATTTCTTACACTTTTTAACTTCAGCCTTTTTAAAAAGCATCGCATACTAATCCTTAAATTAAGTAACTTGCTAATCAAGGATTGTGATGAAAAAAGCCCTGTTAACTACGGCACTACTTGCTGCTAGCCACGCTTCAAGCCAAGAAACTTGGCAAACCATTCATACCGAACACTTTAACGTGCATTTTAGTACTGAGAATCAGCAATGGGCCCGTTCAGCAGCAACAGAGCTTGAAATTGTTCGTGATAAGGTTTTAAAACAGCAAAACCGTGCCCTTGATGAAGTGGTCGATGTACTGGTTTTCGACCCGTTTAACGCCTCCAATGGCTTTGCTTTGCCTGTAACTAATAAGCCTTTAATGGCCTTGTTTACTACGCCCCCGCAATCCGACACGGTGATTTCTAACACTGATGGCTGGCAGCAGTTATTGATTTTGCATGAATATATTCATTTAGTGCATCTTGCTCAGCCTACTCGAAGCGACGTACGTCAGGTTATTCGTAATAGTTGGGATATTTACGATTTAGTTGATGGCGAAATGCCGCGCTGGGCTGCCGAAGGCTATGCAACGCTGCTTGAGTCGAAAATGACAGGCCGAGGCCGTTTATACGATAACCTTTCAGAAGCAATACTGGTTGAATTTGCCCAGCAAGGTGCGCTGCCACAACATAACCAATTGAGTAGTACCGAAGGAGGCTATTTAGCTGGCTCAATGGCGTATTTAATGGGTTCTCGCTTTCTTGCATGGCTCGAAGAGAACTATTCAGCGCAAACTCTTGATGCAGTTTGGACACGCATGCAAGCGGTTAAAGCACGTGATTTTGATGAGGCCTTTAGCGGGGTATTTGGCGACTCACCTGAGCGCCTATATCGTCGTTTTATTGCCGAATATACTTATAAAGCAATGGCTAAAGAGGTAAGTGAGCAAACACTTACAAGCAAGCTTTGGTTAGAGCTTGATTTATACGCCTCGAACCCTGTTTTAAGTTTAGATAACAGTAAACTTGCGATTGTTGAGCGCAACAAAGATGACGAAACCCGTTTAGTCATTTATAGCACTGATGACAATCAACAGGCTGCCGATGATTTTGCAAAGCAGCAACAAGCGTTACTTGATGATGATCCTGTCGATATCGCAGATAAAGCCCCCAATGTCTTTAAGCGTAAGCAAAAACATGTGCTTCAACAAATTAATAGGCAGGGTATAAAAAACCCGCAGTGGTTAGACGAAAATACTTTGTTTTTCACTGCCACAACAACAGTTGCTAAAGGCTCCATTCAAGGTATTTCTGATTTATACCGCTATGATATCGACACTGGTAAAGTGAGCGCTTTGACGCATCATGCAGGGCTGCGCCGCTTTAGTATTAGTGATAACGGGCAAACTGTTTATGCTGAGCAAACTCAGCATGGTTTCTCTGAGCTAGTGCGCCTTGACCTCAATACGGGTGTTTCTACCCCTTTATTTGAGAAAAGCCTAGAAACGGTTTATGACTATCCATTACTAAGCCCTAATAAAGCTCAACTTGCTTATTTAAAAGCGACATTGAATGCCAATTGGAAGTTGTATATACAAGACTTAAGCTCTCAAAAATCACTTACTGTGCCAATGCCTGAGGGCTATCAGTATGTGTCACAACCTAATTGGCAAGCAGATGGCAAAGGGCTATATTTTGTTGCCGGTAAAAAGAAAGCTCTCGATTTATATCATTATGATCTACAAAGCAATTCACTACGCCAATTAACGCAAGGCCAAGAAGCTGTTGCACACCCAATGGCAATGAATAATGGTGAACTTTTGTATTTATCGATCACTGCTGAAGGGCCGAATATCAAGCATTTTGCTGAGCAACCACAAGGATTAGAGGTTGTTGAATTTGCTAAAAGTGCGGCGCCACCACGAGGGCAAGTAACGAGCGAAGTATTACCTGAGGCGAAAATCTACCCGCAAAGCCCAACTGAGCCAGCCGATTATGATATTTGGCAGCAAAAACCAACCTTTTCGTTGGCATCTCAGTACTATTCGGCTTCATCTTCACTGCTTACCCTTGGAGTAAAAAGCAATGACTTTTTAAAGCAGCTCGATTTACAGGCAGGCTATAGTGCTGATTTACATGACAAAGCATTAGAAGGGGTGTTCGCGGCCGTTAAGTACTCAGCGTTTGATCTAAAATTTAAAGCACTGCTATTTGATTACGACCTTGAATCAGAAAAACAGTACCATTCACAAATGCCGGTAAACCTAAGTAACACAGGGGCGCATTTAGCCATGAGCTACCCGTTGCAGTTTCAGCAGCTTAGTATTACACCGAGTTTGAGCTATAACTACAGTGATTTTAGTAACGGGGATGATCAATGGTTAACCCTTGGACTTGAACAAAAATGGCAATATGATAGACAGCAATATGGTTTTTCTCAGTCCGTAAGTGCCCAGTGGCTATCCGGTGATGCTGACTCGAATAATTGGCAGGGCTTTAACTTTGCTACCGTATTGAGCGGTTATGCCTATGATATTCCAGTTTATGTTAATTTTGCTCAGCAATATCGCGATGACAGTAGCCTTGCGCTTGGTGGTTATGAGTCAAACTTAATTAATAATGACACGCAAAGTGGCTTTGTTGTTGCCCCTGAGCTGCCGTTTATTAGTCAATTAGGTAACCGCTATAAAGGCTATGGCGGGGGTATTAGTTACAAAGATTCATTACCTTGGCTTTATTACCGACAGCATCAGGTCGATAACCGAGTTTATGCACAAAGTTACGGTCTCAAGTGGCAAGGAGACTTTAGCTTTGGCATGGGGCCTGCAGGTTTAAATGATGTAAACCTTGATTTTGGCGTCGCCCGAGTAGAAGGCGACGACTTTGAAAATGATTTACGCGCTTGGCTAAGCTTTTATTACTCGTTATAAACTAGTGTTGACCTTTTAAGGCGAAAAGCTTGGCGTGATAAAGTGCTAGTTTTTCGTCTTTATTTTCTATCTCAATGGCTTTTTCTAGCCATTCTTCGCTGCTTTGTTCATTACCTTGCTGATAACTTACAATCGCTAACTCTATATATGGTTCAGATAAATACGGAGCTAATGCGATAGCCTCCTCGAGTTGTTGTTTTGCTTTGTAAAATTGGCCATTGTTACGAGCGTTAATCGCTGTAGCGAGTAACTCGAACGGGTCTTGTCTAAGCATAGCAAGTTGTGAATTGAGCTGCTCTGCCAAAACCTGATCATTCAGTTGCTCGGCCAGCACTGCGTAATTATGTAGTAAATTCGTATCTTTAAAGCCATGCTGCATCGCTGTTTGATAAATATGTTTTGCTCCAGCTAAATCACCCGATTGACGATGTAATACGGCAGCTAAATTGTAAAGCGCAGCAGAATTTGGTGTATATTCATTGGCTTTTAAAATATAGCTGTAGCTCAAATCAAATTGGTTAGCAATAAGTGCGTCGCTTGCTAAGTTGCTGTAATAACGGCTAATTAAATCTTTTAGTTCAGCGCGGCCGGAATAAAAACTACCACGAGCAGGAAAGTAGTCAATGACAGTACCTGGCGGTACCAAATAATTATCTTCTTCACTTAAAGGGGCATAGACTTTGGTGCGAAAATGGCCTGACACATACACTATATTATTTTGCTTACTATAAACAGGCTCACTTGAGACCGCTTGGAAACCAGTTTTGAGCCCGACTAGTTGCGCGTATGCGTGAGTTAAAATTGCTAAACTGATGCAATTGCCTTGCTCATTTTGTAATGCCTGTTGGGCATTTAAGGTGGCGCTAAAATAATTAAAATTACTGAGCTTATTTTCTAAGTATTGATAAAGAACTTGATCATCTCTTAAATAGTCACCTTGGTGTCTTGTGAAATAGTTAAGGAAGCGTTTTTGTTCCTCGGCTGGTAAGGTAAAAAGTTCAGGGTCTTTTAGTTCAACTTGTTGAAAATGTTCATTGTTTAGTAAGCTGGCAACGCTAGGAGGGGGGGCTGACTGTTGGCTTGTACTCTCGCATCCAGCCAAAAAGGAAAATAAAACAATTACATATAAAATTGGCTTCATAGCTTTTCTCTCCTGAATACTATCCGTTCAATGTACCCATATTGCAGTGACTATTCAAGTCAGTCGTTAGTGTCATCAGCTGTAAACAGCTTGTACGGATATCTTGCCAATAGTCAGTTGTATATTTTTTATTCTTTATTGCATTCTAATACTCTCTCATTACAATGCCGCGCTCTTTTAAATCGCTTTAAAAACAGTTGTTTACTGCACTTTCATGGGCGATTTATAAATTGCTAACTTATTAACTAAATTGTAACGAGAGAGGTCTGTTTTGGCGCACTTTTTGCCGATTATTTCATGCTTTATTTTAGCGTTTAGCTTTTATCCGCTTTTAAATAAGATCCGTAAAAATCGCAGTGTGTCGGGCGTTTCGCTGTTAATGATGAGCTTTGGTGTTGCGCAAAGTGTGTATTTCATCACCTTTAATCTGTTTTTTCAGCGTTTTTACATGGTTTTGCCGTTTGTTGTTACCGGCATGCTAAGTGGTGTGATTCTTTACTACTTTGTTCGTTACAATGCTGAACGAAAGCAACGCATGCAGCTAGCTGGGTTATTAGCCATCTCGGTCGTGCCTTTTGGTTTGTTGCTTAACCCTCATTATGAAACAGCAACGGTGCTTAACTGGCTAACTTATGTAGGTTTAGTCATGAGCTCTATTCGTGTTATGCCGCAGACTTATAAAACCATTAAAAGTGGTGATATTAGTAATTTAAGTGCGCGCTACTTTAGCCTACAGTTTGTTGCTGGAAGCTGTGGCCTCGCTGCCGAACTTGCTATGGCGACACCAAGTGTGTCTCACATACTAACCTTTGTGATGATATTACTGACTAATGCAGCGCAATTAGGATGTATTCAGTATTATAAATCACGCCCTGCAATGGCTTAAACTAAAAAAAAAGCTGCCAAGTGGCATAATGCCAGTCAGTTAAGAGCTGACTGGCATTTTCTTTTATAGGGATATTTATTAGGTTTCCTTCTTACCACCCTTGGATAATGCCTGTCTGGTAGCCTATCGGGTAAGATAAACAACCTAAGAGTTGTCAGTAATTC
>NZ_JACDWV010000206.1:0-254 GCF_016464105.1 Pseudoalteromonas sp. bablab_jr010
GAAAGGGATATGGCCTTATCAACTCAGTTACAGCAATGCTTCTGGCTATATCATCAAGGAGTTAATGATGTTGCCTCACACCTCAGCAGGAAAAGTACCGAGCGTAATAAATAAACTTATTGCAATGGCTGAAACCTTTGTACTGCCAGAGCGAAGAGAAAGACATTATCCAAGATGTGTGAAAAAGAGACCCAGTCGATACCCTGAACGAAAGCCCCAAAAAATGCCTGTCAGCTCTTAACTGACAGGCATTA
>NZ_JACDWV010000207.1:0-254 GCF_016464105.1 Pseudoalteromonas sp. bablab_jr010
GAAAGGGATATGGCCTTATCAACTCAGTTACAGCAATGCTTCTGGCTATATCATCAAGGAGTTAATGATGTTGCCTCACACCTCAGCAGGAAAAGTACCGAGCGTAATAAATAAACTTATTGCAATGGCTGAAACCTTTGTGCTGCCAGAGCGAAGAGAAAGACATTATCCAAGATGTGTGAAAAAGAGACCCAGTCGGTACCCTGAACGAAAGCCCCAAAAAATGCCTGTCAGCTCTTAACTGACAGGCATTA
>NZ_JACDWV010000208.1:0-21584 GCF_016464105.1 Pseudoalteromonas sp. bablab_jr010
AAGAGGCACAAGGGCGCGAATACATCAAAGGGCCGAGGTAGCTCCTCATTATGAGCCCGCATATAAGCACGCAGTCTGACAAAATTAACGAAGGGTATTGTGCAATAGGAGGAGTCCATATAAGGCACTTCAGTGCCGAATTCAGACCTTAACAAAAACATTCATGGCTAAAGAACCTTCGGTAGATGAAGACACAGCACCAAACACCTTCACCACGCGGCTGATCGCTGACGGCTGAAAGCTGATAGCTCTGTGATGTGTTGGGTTTCGCTTCGCTCTACCCAACCTACGCCAGGCCTTTCAACTTTCCCCTCACTAACTTTACTCTTTCAAACTTGCTAACTAGCGACTAAAAAAGCCCATACTCTTCGGTTTCTTCTGCTTCGTGGCGCATGAGGTGTTCTGGGCGGAAGATGGCGCTTGGGTCTAATAGTAAGCTGTGTTTATGCTTCATTTTAATTAGCCCGCGCATCATGTTTTTAGTTTGTGGGTCAACATCAAAACCAACAGAGGTAAGCTGCTCTAAAGGTTTGATATCTTCTTTCTTAACATTAATATTGTCTTCGACTTTATCGACCAGAAGCCCTATATGAGGTGTTACACCGTCTTTAGTTGTAAAAATGATGATTGGCTTGTAATCAAGGCTTATCTGCTCTCGGGCCGATTCAAACAACCGGTTTAGCTGATTAAGAGTTTGTCGTTTTTTTTCTTCAAATAAAATAATTACAGAATCTTTTGACTGTGTTTTCCGTACTTCTAGAAGTTCGCTAGCCATAACATGTAGTGCATGGTAGGGCTTTTCAAGTTTGGCAACAATGCTCTTAAGATCTTCATTATCAGTCTCGAAATCTTTGTACCAGCGACTAAATGAGGACTTACTTGGATCTAGCGAATTTGTGAAGGATGTTCCAGTAGATAGGTTGTTTTCTAATACATTAAGCCATTCTAAGTGCTCTTTTTCTCTTTCAACTAATAATTCTGAAAGCGCGGCATTTACTTCGTATGTTGACCTGTTATTTAAAACTACCCCCAAATCAAATATGGGGGTCGGCGTGTCCATATAATCTTTGACCCCGATAAAGCTCTTATTTTCATTGGGCAATGACGTTAAATTACCCTCATAACGTTCAGTTAGAAGAATATCAAGAATTTTTAATGAAATGGTCTTGTGCCCAACTCGGAAATTAATCAGATCCATATTTCCCTCAAAGCCTTGTTAAGTCTTTATAGCATAGAACATTATTATGTTTTTAGTGATGGATTTACAAAATTACTTTTTGAAATAGGAGCGGTAGATTTTTTTATTATTTCCAGCACTATGACTATTAAATAAATCAGCGAATTCAGATGTGTCAGTGAAGAGGTGAGTTAGCTCGGTCAGCAGACATTGATTGTTTAGAGGCGTTGGGCATTTTTGGGCAGCGCTAACCAATGCTACGGCATTCAAATAACCTTCAAATATAATTCTATTCGCACTCGTGTGATAAGGCTCGATATCTTCAATAAACTGCTTACACCAAGGGTTTTTACAGTTATTAGGGTCGGGTACCACTTCAGTGACCATAATGTTGGCGGGCTGTTTCACTCGCTGATATAAATCATGGCTCGAAACGAAAGACACCGAAGTATAGTCTGGGTTGAAGTTTTGTTTGTTTGCTGCATTAATGAATTCAGCGAGAGGCTCGTAAGTGCCGACTAAACAAATTGCGGTTGCTTTACTTTCTTTTAGAAGCGCTAAAGCTTTTGAAATATCATCACTATTGCGCTTAAACCGAGCGACTTCTACAGGTTTAATACCATGTATTTTTAATGCATTAACAAGGTTGTTTTCTACCATATAGCCAAACTCATCGGCTTGGATCATCAAGCCAATTTTTTCATGCTTACGCTCTTTCACGAAATAATTAATTTGCTCTATGGCTTCATCTTGGTAGCTCGCACGAAGATTAAATACATTTGGCATTGAGCTATTATGTAAAAAATCAGCGCCTGTAAATGGCATTAGAAATGGAATGCGGTGCCTATCCAGAATAGGTTTAATTGCATGGGCTGTTGGTGTACCCATAGAGCCAAAAATTGCATGGATCTTTTGATCAAATAAAAACTCGCGAGTATTCACTACGGTATTTTTTGGCTCATAACCATCATCAGCTAAAATCAGATCGATACTTTGCCCATTAATACCGTTTTCTTTGTTGATTTTATTAAAGTAAATATTACTGCCAAGCGCCAGTTGTTCGCCTATTTGCTTTGCGGGTCCAGTGAGCGCAGTGGACATGCCGAGTTTAATGGTAGGCTGTGCGTGTTCAGCTAAAGCTATCTGAGGTAGTAGCAAGGTACAAATACATAAACACTTAATGGCTGTGATTTTGAAGTGATTTATAGTGAGCATACCAACCTTGCACTGCGGTTTTGAACTGTGACTCTAAGTCTTTTTTACCTGTAAAACCGGCTTCTTCGATTAAGCTATTTACAGAGGTTTGCTGTAATACTAGTCGAATAAGGATGAACTTTGTATGTTCATCTAATAAATTTAGACTAATTGGTGTGCTCCAAAGTATTTGCCATAGCAATGGCTGTACTTGGAAGAGGTTAATATCACCAGTTAACAGCCGCTCAGCTCTTGCATCTAAGGCAGAAGATAGCTCACTTTTTGGTAAGCCTTTGAATAGCTCTGCAATAAGCTGCCAAGGAAGTGAGCTAAAGTGATCAAGGAGTTGCAAAGAGAGATCTTGCTTAAACTCTTCTATTAACAGTGTTGCGCTATCTGTCGTTTGCTTATCTAATGCTTTAACCACTAAGGCAGCATGTTCTGCCGTTGCTTTGTCATGACTAAATCCAAGCTTAACAACGTTGAAGCCATTACTTTGCCAAAACTTAACTAACGCTGCATTGGCTCCAAAGCTGGCACCAAAATAACTACAATTGCTTAATTGGCTTTCGCAGTGGTTTAACAGGGCTGAGCCTATACCTTGCTGATGACATTCAGGTGCAACAGCTATTCTCACGACTCTCGCTGAGTGTTTACACAAATCTTCTATTTTTCGGCTTAATTGAGTCAGAGTTTGCGCCATTAAATGACCATGTGGCCGACGCTTTCCTTTTATAACTTGCTCTGCAATCTCAGGCGTTAAGCCACCCTCAATAGCAATTAAGCAAACGGCTTTTAATGCATTTTCTTGTTTGCAGATAGATAGCTGTAGCTCTGGGGCATCAAGCAATTGGCGTAAGTCGTTTACCGTGGTTTGATAATGAGCCAACGCCAATAGCGCCATAATTTGGCTAAGCAACTGCTCATCATCAATGAGTTGCTCTTTGCTTATGCTTTCGAATTGATATGACTCTTTACTCTGCGTTTCTAGGTATTTTGCATCAAGTAATAGTAGTTCACGTAGGCTATGTTCGAGGGGGTCATACTTGGCGAAACGAACAGGTTCATCCAAAGTAATTGCCTTTAGCGATTTAAATTGGCTACGTAAGTAATGTAAAAAACGTAACGTGTAACCACGCCCATTCCCTTCGTAACCAACCATAGTGCTAGCAAATACGATTCGTGGATAACTTTTTAGTATCTCTAATAGCATAGGAACCGGAATCGCCGCTGCTTCGTCGACATATAACAGATCGCAATCAGGTTTTTCGTTTAGCAGTGTATCTGGCGCAATGTAACTAAGGTTAGCTAGTTGCTTACAGTTTTGCTCTTTGCTAACACCAAGCTCAGCGGCTAAATGTTTAAAGCTTGTTTGTACGGCTTTAGCTTGGGTGGCGCAAATTAGGATTCTTTTATCTTGAAGACTTGCTGCTGCAAGCCCTAAAGCGGCTGACTTACCACGACCTCGGTCTGCACTGATCACAAAAGGACGATTAGCGCGCCCTGTTGCGGTTTTAATAATTTGCTCAACACATGCTTGTTGTTGCTGATAATTTATCTCAGCAGTTGCTGGCGAAATAGATTGGTAAGCAGGAGGCGAGTGCTTAGTAAAATAATGTGGCTGCAATTTTAGCTTGGCGAAAAAGCGCTGATTAAAAAAGCTGTGTTTAATTGCTTCGCCATAAGAGGTAATACTTGTGAGTGCTGGGTCTTGCCAGTTATTATCATCGGGCAGCAGTAATATAAGTACACCACCAGCTTTTACGGTACCGGCAAGCGCGGCTAGTTTATCGGCATATAAACCGCTAAAACCATCAAAAATTGCGTGTTGAAACTCTTGACCAAGAATCTGGTGAGCATGTTTTGGGAACTCACTATTTGCTAATAATGAGCTGCTACTGAAAACATAGGTATTTTTTAGCGCTAATTGGTTTGCAAACTGATAGCACCAAGTTTCGCTGCCTTGCACAATGACAAGCTGGCGATGCTTTGCAATCACCAGCTCATTACATAGCGCTGTTATATACTCATTATAAGGCTTGAAGTCTTGCATACTGTGTTACAAGCCATTTACTGCCTAGATCATCAAAGTTCACTTGAATACGTGACTGTGCGCCGCTGCCTTCGTAATTGAGTACGGTTCCTGCACCGAACTTAGCGTGTAATACGCGCTGTCCTAAGTTAAAGCCGCTATCTTCAAATGCGGCATGTGTTACTGATGGACTAAAACGACCTGCCGCAGGTGGCCTTGAAACCTGTGTTTTAATACGAATTTCTTCGATACAGTCTTCAGGCATTTCGCGTAAAAAGCGTGATGGGCTGTGGTATTTTTCTTGTCCGTATAAACGGCGGCTTTCTGCGTGGCTAATATATAGTTTTTCCATCGCGCGAGTCATGCCAACATAACATAAGCGACGTTCTTCTTCTAAACGACCAGACTCTTCATTACTTTGTTGTGATGGGAACATGCCCTCTTCAACACCCACCATAAATACCAGCGGGAATTCTAGGCCTTTTGCTGAGTGCAGTGTCATCATTTGCACCGCGTCTTCGTGCTCATCAGCTTGACCTTCGCCAGATTCTAGAGAGGTATATGCCAAAAAGCCTTGCAGTGGTGAGCTGAACTCTTCATCTTCAGGAAGTTCGTATTGACCACAAGCACTAATAAGCTCTTCTAAGTTTTCTACGCGGGCACGGCCTTTTTCACCTTTTTCAGCTTGATACATTGCCATTAACCCCGAGCTTTGAATGGTGTATTTCGCTTGCTCTTCTAGGGTGAGATCGCTGATTTTATCTTCGATATGCTCAACAAGTTCTAAGAATTTTGTCACGGCACTTGCTGCACGGCCAGATAAGTGCTGCTGCTCGATAATAGCTTTAGCGGCATACCAAAGTGGCAATGACTCATTGCGCGCGCAATCACGAATGTGGCTTAGTGTTTTATCACCAATGCCGCGAGCAGGGGTGTTAATAACGCGCTCGAAAGCCGCATCATCTTGACGGTTACCAACTAAACGTAAATACGAAAGTGCATCTTTGATCTCTTGGCGCTCGAAGAAGCGCATACCGCCGTAAATACGGTATTTTAAACCTTCTTGTAGCATTGCTTCTTCGAGTACACGAGATTGCGCATTGTTACGGTATAAAATCGCGGCGTCTTGTAATGCATTACCTGCATTTAGCCAGCTACGTAGTTTGCTGCTAACAAAGCGCGCTTCGTCTAATTCATTAAACGCAGCGTAAACTGAAATCGGCTCACCATCATTGCCGTCTGTCCACAGGCTTTTGCCCATGCGTTCAGCATTGTTTTTGATCAGCGCGTTTGATGCTTTCAAAATTGTTGCCGTTGAACGGTAATTTTGTTCAAGGCGAATGGTTTCGGCTTCGAAGTCAGTTAAAAAGCGTTTGATATTCTCAATTTTTGCGCCACGCCAGCCATAGATACTTTGGTCATCATCACCTACGATCATAATACTGTTGGTGTTACCTGCGAGTAATTTTAACCAAGCGTACTGAATCGTATTGGTATCCTGGAACTCGTCTACCAGCATATGGGCAAAACGCTGTTGATAGTGACGTAAAAGTGTTGGGTGGTTCTTAAGTACTTCGTAGCAGCGCAGCAGTATTTCTGCAAAGTCGACTAAACCTGCGCGGTCACAAGCCTCTTGATATGCAGCATAGACTTTCAGCATCATTTGCTCATTAATATCGTAGGCTTGAATGTCTTTAGGGCGCAGACCTTCATCTTTTTTCGCGCTGATATACCAACCAAATTGTTTTGCAGGCCACTTTTTATCATCGATGTTCATCGCTTTAAGTAAGCGTTTGATCATACGTTGTTGATCGTCAGAATCTAAAATTTGAAAGCTTTCAGGCAAGTTCGCTTCACGGTGATGGGCGCGCAGAATACGATGAGATAAGCCGTGGAAAGTACCAATCCACATACCACCAACCGGTGCTTTTAACGTTTCTTCTACACGAGTGCGCATTTCTTTCGCGGCTTTATTTGTGAAGGTTACCGCAAAGATACTGTATGCAGAAGCTTGCTCAACTTGCATGAGCCATGCGATGCGATGAACAAGTACTCGAGTTTTACCAGAACCTGCACCTGCAAGTACTAGCATATTTTGCAATGGGGCTGCGACTGCATCCCGTTGTTTGTCATTTAAGCCATCGAGTAATTCAGAAACGTCCATCGTTACGCCTTTTCAATCTATAATGGGTGGAGTATAACAGGTGTTTATGCAAGGCTAAATAAAATACTGTTTTTATAAACAGCTATTTTGGCAAGTCATTAAAATTGAAGTATTAAAATTGTGAATTTGACCGATTTTTAGCAAAAAAAACTAAAATCAAAATAACGATACTTTTTAACACTCTGATTTGTAAGCCATAATAAGTTGGCATAAAGTGTGTTTACTAAAAGTATAATCATTAAAAACTACAGAGGTTAGTATGGCAGAGCAAGGTTCTGGCGGTAATGTAATCGCAGCAATATGTAATATCTTTTTTCCTGGTTTAGGGCAATTGGTACAAGGCCGTTTAATGGCGGCTATTGCATTCTTTTTAGCATGGGTTATTAGTGGGGCACTAATTTACGTTGCAGTTGGCTTTATTTTACTGCCAATCGTATACCTATGGGCGATTATTGATGCTGCGCGCTTCAAATCGCGACTCTAGCTATTTTAATAGCATAAACACGAGCGCCATGTTGGCGCTCGTGCTGATTTAAGACTACAAAACTCGCCACGTTTAGCTGCAAACGATATAATTAGCAGATAACGTATTAAGAGTACCCTCCATGGAATATCAATTTATCCGCGATCCTATTAGCGGTTTACGCATTAAAATCTCCTCTGAACATGCCGTCATAGGCCGTTGGCTAAACGAAGAAATCGGTAAAGAAAAAATCGCGATGGTACAAGCATTAATCTCCGCGGTTAAGAGCAGTCATGAGTCTTTAACCTTACAAGGTCAAGAAATTGATTTGATCTTAAGTAAAGACGAAGCGCTATTCGAAGCACATGCGTTACATCAAGACAACGAAGACTTAGTTGCCTACCAAGATGATGATTTAATGCTTGAAGAAGAAGGCTTGTGTAGTGGCTGTGGTTTTGAAGACTTTGTTGATTTAATTGAATCTTGGCAAGAATTTACACAAGGCCGATAAGCAGAAGCATATTCTGCTTATCGATTACTAAATTATTGCTCGCTCACTGATTTAACAGCGGCTAGTAATAAATCTTCTGTTAAGCGTACTTTGTAATTTGGGTTGGCGTATTGAAAATTAACTAACCCATTAGTGTCTATCACAAACACTGCAGGTACGGGTAACGCTACTTTCACTTCGCCCTCTAACGAGACAAAGTTAACCCCAAGTTTGTTGCGGTAAATCTTTGCTGTTTTGTCATCTAAGTAAAACGCTAAACCTAACTTTTGTGCCAACAAAAGGCTGTCGTCAGACAATAATTGATAGTTTGGTGAAGTAATTTTTGATTCAGCGAGCTTTTCAGGACTATCTGGCGAAACGGCAATTATCTGTGCTCCTAAATCCGCTAGCTCTTTCTCAATTTTTTGGACATTGGCCAATTGCTTTGAACAATATGGGCACCAGCCACCACGATAAACAATGAGCACAGTCGTTTTTTCTTTAAAACGCTCAGCGAGTGAGACGGTTTTACCGTATTGATCTTTTAACTCAATATTTGGCACTGCTAAGCCGGGTAATAATGGGCTAACTTGCTCTGCTGATTCGGCAATATTGGTTGCAGTCGCGGCAATAACTTGGCTTGATAGTACAAATAGTGCACTAATGAGTAGAGATTTAAACATAGGCTTCCTCGGTTATTTTTATCAACTGCAAAGCAGACCTGATCATATGTGTTTTTATTTCATCAATGACAAAATTATCTGTAGTATATACATAATTGAAAATGCAAGTTGGGATAAAGAATGTCTGCTAATTTACAAAAACTCGTTGTTATGCTCGAGATGCAAAATGCGATGAATACTAAAGTTCATGAGCAATGGTTTAGCCAAGGTTTTGAATGGTATCGTGCAATTTGGGTTGAGTGTGCTGAAATGCTGGATCACTACGGTTGGAAGTGGTGGAAAAAACAAACCCCAGATACAGAACAAGTTATTTTAGAGTTAGTTGATATTTTCCATTTTGGTTTATCTTTACGTATTGATGGTGAAACCAGCTATGAGCAGTTAGCTGCACAACTTGAAGCTGAGTTAAATGCACCAGTTCAAGCCGATGATTTTAAACAAACACTCGAAGTGTTAGCTGGGTCAGCAGTCGCTGAAAAGAGTTTTAATGCAGCCGCATTTGCAGGTTGTATGGCGCAAATTGGTATGGATATCGATGACTTATACCGTGGCTATGTTGGTAAAAATACCTTGAACTTCTTCCGCCAAGATCATGGCTACAAAGATGGTAGTTATATCAAAGTGTGGAATGGCCAAGAAGATAACGAGCACTTAGTTGAAGTGGTAAAAAGCCTAGATACAGAGCATGCAGATTTTGCAAAACTTGTATACCAAGGCTTAGAGCAGCGTTACCCGAAGTAATTATTTAACGGGTATAAACTCGCGAAAATCGATGGTCGATAAAAAGCCATCGAACTGTTTATGCGGTTGCTGACTATCAGGGTTGGCAACCGCAAGTATATGACCAATACCAAACTCTTTTGCCGCATCTAGCACGGCGGGGCTGTCATCCACAAATAAAGTCCGTTCCTTATCAAACTGCCATTCTTGATGTACTTGTTGCCATAATGGTTGATGCTCTTTACTCACGCCATATTGGTGAGTTGAGATCACCCCATCTAAGTAATTATCGATAGCAGTGTGTTCAAACTTTAACATGGCACAATCTGGGTGCGCGTTAGTAAGCATGATCAATTGCTTGCCTGCTTTTCTAAGCTCAGTTAAGAACGGCGGAACATCTTCACGAATTCTGATTAAATGTTGAATGTCACGTTTCAGTGCCATAATTGGTAAATCAAGTTGCTGCTGCCAATAATCTAAACAGTACCAATTAATTTGTCCGTGAACTTGTTGATAACGATGTAAAATGTCAGCTTTTGCTGCGTCTAAACTGATTTTATGTTTACGCGCATATTGCTCGGGAATAACGGTTAGCCAAAAGTAATTATCAAAATGCAAATCGAGTAGGGTGCCATCCATATCTAACAACACAGTATCGATTTTTGACCAATTTAACATAGGCAATTCACTTTAAAAGATTTATGATGAGCATAACTGCCATGATAGCAAATTAATGCCAATGACACAGAAAAAGCATCCTACACCACCGCAAATTTTGTCTAATGAAGTTGTCGCTAAAAGTCGACTATTTACTGTTGAGTCTCTCGAATTGAAGTTTTCAAATGATGAACAAAGGCAATACGAAAGAATTCGTGGCGGTGGCAGAGGTGCAGTGATGATAGTGCCAGTAACGGCCGATAACGAACTGTTATTAGTGCGAGAGTATTGTGCAGGCACCAATGATTATCAGTTGGGTTTTCCAAAGGGCTTAATTGACCCAGGCGAAACACCTCAGCAAGCTGCAGACCGGGAGCTTAAAGAAGAAGTTGGTTTTGGTGCTAAGCATTTCGCTGAACTAAAAAAAGTCAGCATGGCGCCAAGTTACTTTAATGCCACGATGCATATTTTGTATGCTGAAGATCTCTACCCTGAAACCTTACCTGGTGATGAGCCAGAACCGCTTGTCGTTGTAAAATGGCCAATAACTGATTGGCAATCATTATTGCAACAAGAAGACTTTACTGAAGCACGAAGTGTCGCAGCTTTGCTATTATTAACAAAGTACTTAGAGTCGGGAGCGGGCAATGAATGATTTTTTAGAACCGTGTATTCGGTTAGCTGAGCAAGCAGGCGATGCCATTATGGCCATTTATCAGCAGGATGATATTGGTGCTGAGCAAAAGTCAGATCATACTCCGGTCACCAAGGCTGACTTAGCATCAAATGATGTATTAATGGCGGGTTTGAAGAGCATAGCCCCCGATATTCCAATTATGTCAGAAGAAACACCGATCCCAGCGCTGGCAGATAGAAAAGATTGGCACCGTTATTGGTTGCTTGATCCTATGGATGGTACCGGGGAGTTTATACTTGAAAGCGGTGATTTTGCAGTCAATATCGCTTTAGTTGAAAATAATCGCCCAGTGCTGGGTGTTATTCATTGGCCAGCGAAACAAGTGACTTATTTTGCAAGTTATCAAAATGGCGCATTTAAACGTGCAAATGGCCAAGATCAACAAATTTCAGTAGCAACACCCGATAATTTAACCTTAGCAGTAAGCCGCAGACAAAAAATTGAAGCGGTCAGTCAGTATTTAAACACTCAGTTTGCGACAGTAGCATTAGGCTCATGCTCATTAAAAGCCTGTATTATTGCAGAGGGTAAAGCTGATTGCTTTTTACGTATCGGACCAACTGGTGAGTGGGATACTGGTGCGTCACAAGTGATTGTTGAAGAGGCCGGTGGCTGCATTACCGATGCTGAATTCAATCCGTTAACTTACAATCAACGAGAAAGCACAGAAAACCCTGATTTTATCGTGATGGGTCACCCCGATTGGGAGTGGCAAAAAATGATTAGTCCTCATCAGCGTGCATTTTAACTTTGTTTTGTGTGCTTTTTGTTCACTTGAGTTAAATTTGTCACTATAACCCTTGATTTCTAATCTTATTGCTATATGATAGCGCTCTCTCTGAAACAGGGCGTCGTTAACATGCTCATGTTACTTAGAGATTACAGGCGCGGGATGGAGCAGCCTGGTAGCTCGTCGGGCTCATAACCCGAAGGTCGTCGGTTCAAATCCGGCTCCCGCAACCAATTTTTAAAAGATTGGTGTAATGTTGGAACTATAAAGGTCGTCGTCACGGCGTGAGGCATTCACTCTTCACCTTCACAGCTCCCGCAACCAACTTCTTAAATTAAGTGAGAAGTAAAATAAACTTAATATTCAGGCGCGGGATGGAGCAGCCTGGTAGCTCGTCGGGCTCATAACCCGAAGGTCGTCGGTTCAAATCCGGCTCCCGCAACCAATTTTTTGAATTGGAAGCCAAGTTGTTATGTAAAGCAACTTTAAATAAATCTACAATTTCAGGCGCGGGATGGAGCAGCCTGGTAGCTCGTCGGGCTCATAACCCGAAGGTCGTCGGTTCAAATCCGGCTCCCGCAACCAACTGAAATTGAAGATTAAAATTAAATGAGTTTGATAAGTAGGCACGCGAAAGCGTGTTTTTTTATGCCTGAAAAAGTAAGTCTTAAGTAATCATATCACAATCAGTTTGAAGCCGAATCGTGTTATTTCGCGCGTTATCTTTTGAATATTGCGCGATATAAAATCGCGCCTACAATGCTCGCTTACCGCTATGATAACTCACGCCTAGCATGCTTAAGGTAAGCTTGTAGACTTTCTTGCCAAAGTATTAGGGCTTCGGTTAATAGTTCTTTTAAGGGCTTGTTATCAAGTAACTTACGTTCGATGCGCTTCAGCTCTGTACCGTATCGATTAAATCCTAGCTGCAATGCTGTGCTTGCTTGACGGTGAATCAGTTTGATGCACTGCTCTTTATCATCATCTACAAGTTGTTGACAACGAATGAGTTTATTTCTAGCAGATAAAACAAACTCATTGTAAATCGATGATACCTCATCCTCGCTGAATGAGCTTATCAATGTAGCAGCTGCCGTTTCATCGTAAAGTGTATCTCGTAATTCCACCGCGATACTCGCAGATTGGTTTGTTTGTGAATCGCTCAGAGCTTGACGTAATTTCTGCTGCTTTATTGGTTTGCCTACAATATCTTTTATACCTAGTGATAAATACTCTTTTATTTCATCTGGACTGAGGCTAGCGGTAAATGCTAATACTGGCGTGCGTTGATTTAAATGGTCGATATTTTTTAGCTTTTTTAAGACTTCTTGCCCTGTTAAATCAGGCAAATTCATATCGAGTAATACCACATCAAAGTGATGTTTTTGCATCAGTTCAATTGCGCTATTGCCATCTTTTGCAAGTTTTATCTTGTGCTCATCATCAGCCATAAATTCGATGGCAATTTTCTGATTTAAATCGAGATCTTCAACTAATAACACGTCTAGGCCAGTAACATAATCCTTTGATTGGTGACGCTGTTCAACAAGGCTAAGCTCACCAATAGCAAGTGAAATATCAAAGCTGAAAGTACTGCCTTTTTTAAGCTCACTTTCTATATTGAGTTTACTGCCTAACTTTTCGAGTAGCCGGCTGGTAATTGCTAAGCCAAGGCCTGTGCCTCCTTTCTCTTTACCTGCACTACTTTGCACGTATGGTTCAGTGAGGTAGGCTATTTCTTCATCTTCAATACCAGGGCCTGAGTCAATCACACTTACTCTAACTAGGTGGTCTAGTTGGCCTTCATTAAGAAGCTTCACATGAATCTTTACGGCTCCTTGGTCAGTAAACTTAATTGCGTTACCTACTAAGTTTATAATAACTTGCCTGAGTTTTTGTTGGTCGCAGTAATAACATGCCTGTTCTGGCAAATCATATATCAACTCAAACTTTAAGTGTTTTTGTTCTGCTAGGGGGCTGAGAAGTAGGCAAAGATTATTTAGCCAAGTTTTAAACTCAACATCCTCTTCATAAAGTGCTTCATCTCGTTGATCTAAGCTGGCGTAGTCGAGAACTTTATCTACTAATAAATTTAATGATTCAGCGGAGTTAATAATTGCTTCGCAATAAGGTTTATCACGGGGGTCACTCGATTGGTTCATGATCAACTGTGCACTACCTAAAATACCGTTTAACGGTGTGCGAATTTCATGACTAATAGTTGATAAGAACAAACCTCTTATTTCTAAATCTTTATGGGCTTTTTCGGTGAGTTGATTAAGGTTTTGCTCACGCCTTTCATTACATAGTAGTGCCATGCCTGTAGCATAGAACATTGGAGCTATTACGCCATTAATAAATAAAGTGAAACTAAACCAGTCTGCAGATAATAGGTTGGCGGTTGTAATATCTCCCATCATTAAAGTACGGCCAGTAAACACCGCTAGGATAATGCTGAGAATTAAAATATAAACAATACTGCCATTAGGGTAACTTTTACGGCCATTACGAATAAACAAAGCCAGTAAAAACAATGATTCAACAATATGTTGAAGGTCAGAAACCAATATTCGGCTGCGTAACTCTGCGCTGTCAGTAGCAAGGTAAATCATAGTGATAGCTAAAGCGACTGTGATCGAAACAAAGGTTTTAAAGCCAACGCATTTGGCATTCAAAAACTGACAAATTGCGAGTACATGGATGATTGAGGCACTAAACAGTAGAGTATTTGCAATGGCAACACTGGCAAGGTTATTAATATGGCCATGTAGTGCAAAACTCATTACTGATGCAAACATCACAAGTGGATAAAAAATATAGAGTAAGGTGCCCGGAGTCTTATTGTTGGTTCGCCAAGTAAGGTAATTAAGAAGGGTCATTACTGCCATCATGGCAGCGCTGGCGTAATATAAAGTAGCTGAGTCGAGCATTGTATTTCCAGTGTTTGGCAATCAGTTTGAGCATAAAGTCAATTACAGTGATTAGCAACCAGAAACAAAAACAGACGCAGTAGCGTCTGTTTTAACAAGTAGGGTATTTCGTTTAACGAATTTCGTCAGGAATGTTTTGCTGAGCCCAAGATAGTAACTCAATACGATTACGACACTTAGTTTTTCTAAATGCACTGTATAAGTGAGTTTTCACTGTATGCGGACTAATACTTAAATCTTCAGCTATTTCTTTGTTTTTCGAACCTTTACTCATTAATGAAATAATAGCTTTTTCACGTTTGGTAAGCTTAACTGGTTCGATATCACCGTCTGTTAATTTATGTAGTGCGTCTTTGTTAAACTGCAACATACGGTTAAGTGCATTACACATAATATCACGACGGTACCAGAGTTGGTCTTCAAGTAACAAACGAATGCCTTTCATTAGCACATCGGCGTTATCCGTGGTGTAAAATACACCTCTTATGCCACTTAGAAGAGCGCGATTAGCTAGTTCTGGGTTTTCATCTAGATTAAATAAAACAATATCGCATTTAATTCGTAGATTAACTAATTGCTCCTTTAGTTTTCCCCACGGATCTGTACTTGACGTTTCAATGAATAGCAATCGTGTGCCTTCAGGTACTTCAGAAATATCAGTACCAGTTGTCACAGTAAGTCCTTGTGTTTTTAACAATGGTTCTAATACATTTACACCAATCGTGTTAATCGGTTCTGGATCTAATAATAAAAAGGCTGAACTACTCATATTTATTCACTCTTGAAAAAAGTTGACAATTGCATCCTATCACGCAATCCACCCCTTTCGTATTAGAAATTTCTGAGACTTGTGCAGGAAAAGTACAGTTTGTGTCTATTTTGTGTCAAAAAATACAGCTAGTTAACTAATTGCAATACATTAACTAGCTGATCTGTCACTATTATAGACAAAAACAGTATCTTTGTTCTACCTTTTACATATTTTTACATACTAAAATATTAGAGATTGGTTTTTTTCTTGTCTTGATAAGGAGGCCAGCCCATTGTTTTACCTGCCAGCATATGTAGGTGTATATGGTACACAGTTTGTCCGCCATGGTCATTACAGTTCATTACGACGCGAAAACCGTCTTCACTAAAGCCAAACTGTTTGGCAAGTTTGGCAGCAACCACATATAAATGACCGACTAAAGATGCATTTTCTTCTGTAACATCATTAATCGTCGCTATTGGTGTTTTTGGGATGATCAGCACATGAAAAGGGGCTTGTGGGTTAATATCTTTAAAAGCTAAAGATAACTCGTCTTCATATACAATATCAGCTGGGATCTCTCGGTTAATAATCTTTGTAAAAATAGTCTCTTGGCTCATACTTAGCTCTCTTATAAATGTGGTTAAATGACCGCCCACTAATGACAAACTTTATTTGCAGTGTCAAACTGAAACTGCCGTAAATTGAACAACCAAGGAGTGAACATGCGTAAGTTAGTATTACTGAGTAGTGCGTTAATGCTATTAAATAGTTTAAGTAGTGTCGCTGAGACTATTCACTTTCCAGAAGAGTTTGTACCCTTACAAGTCGGAGAGCGACTTATTGAGCAGTCGTTTTTCAGTCGTGTTGACGATGTTGAACTTGCTCCTGGTACTTACCAAGTGAAGATGAAATATACCGATCTTTACGAGCAAGGTTATGATGACCACCAAGTTGTTGAGTCAGAGCCATTTTGGGTTGAGCTCACAGTAGAGAGCGGCAAAGACTATGACCTAGTGTTTAATCGTGCCAGTAATGCTGTTGCGGCAGAAGTGTTTGCTGAATCACCGCAAGTAAGCTTAAAAGCCAAGGGCAGTGAACTTGCTGTGCCACTTTCGATAGTTAGCTATCGTGCATCTAGCACGCCTGCACAAGCTGTAGCCAGTGCCCCAGTTGCTGCTACAAGTACAAGCAACAAGCCTGCGACTGCTGTCCCTGTCACATTGCCTGCAAAAGTACCCGGCGGACAAGCGGGTTTGAAAAATATGCCAAGTGCGGCTGCGATGCTTGAGTTTTGGTGGCAACAAGCAAGCCCAGAAGAGCGCCGTGCGTTCTTACAAAAAGTAAGTAACTAATAAAATAATTAAAAAAGGCGCTGATTGCAGCGCCTTTTTTGTGTTTGATGACTTACTTTGCAAATAAGTCGTCAACAGTACCTTGTGCAAGCGGGTGGTAACCCGGACGTGCTTTTAAGTACACATCATGCGCCCAGTCTTTTTTACCGTTTTTAATAAGTGCTTTATAGAGTGGCACAATTAATTTACGACGACCGATGCCTGATAGGTGTTCATCAAGCGCTGGGTAAATTGGTTGATAACCATTACCTACCGCTAGCATAAACCATGCGAAAGCACGCTCAGCATTCGTTGACTGTGTTAGGTTGAATTGATTATCAAGCTCAGTCATTTTTTCAATGCTTAAATCGCGAGGTAGGTTATTCAAAAAGTGTAGCCACTCGTGAACTGACCAATCCGCTGTTGGTAACTGGGCTGCACTAATTTCGCCGTTTAACCATGTTTTGGTTACAGCATCAACTTTATCGAAAGCATCAGACGTTGGGTTAGGGGCATCGCTTGGTAAACCAGGCTCAAAGATCCACTCATTAACTTTATCCATGCTGACTACGCCTGGGTATTTGTCGATCAGATTTGCTTTTAAGTAAGTAACAAATTGAGCGGTTGTTAGAGACTTAAACGAAAACTGATCAAAGTAAGCTTTTACGAATGGGTCGAACTTATCACGGCCAAATTTGTTTTCTAGATAGATTAAGAAAAGTTGACCTTTAGTGTAAGGCACCGAGCTAAATGCATCATCAGGATCGCGGCCATTTAGTTTTAAGTTAAGACGCGTATCTGGTGCTGGCAGAGTTTTAAGTAATGCACGTAAACCGGCTGCATCAAGCGCTTGTTCCATCACTGCACGGTCACGGCCAAACACTTCTTCCATAATGCGGTTTTCAACGTAAGACGTGAAACCTTCGTTTAGCCATAAGTCTTCCCACGTCGCATTGGTTACTAAGTTACCAGACCAAGAGTGAGCAAGCTCGTGAGCAATTAGGTTTACTAAGCTTTTATCGCCAGCAACAACCGTTGGTGTGATGAATGATAAACGTGGGTTTTCCATGCCACCAAATGGGAAGCTTGGCGGTAGCATTAATAAGTCATAACGACCCCATGCGTATTCGCCATACATCGCGTTAGTTTTATCGATCATCGCTTGCGTGTCGTTAAACTCAGCAACTGATGCATCTAAAATTGTTGGCTCAGCAAAGATACCCGTTTGCTTAGACATGGCTTTAAATTCTAAATTACCTGCACCAATTGCGATTAAGTATGGCGAAATTGGTTGTGGCATATTAAAGAGATAATCGCCGTCCTTATAAAGTGCATCTTTGTTATCAGCACTCATTACCGCACGAATGTCTTTAGGAGTGTGAATACGTGCCGAGTAGGTTACGCGCATTGCTGGCGTATCTTGTACTGGGATCCAACTACGAGCATGAATTGCTTGTGATTGGCTGTACATAAATGGGTGTGACTTACTGGCTGTTTGCTCTGGTGTTAACCACTGTAAACCTGAAGCTTCTGGGCGGCTGTTGTAGTAAATACGTGCTTTAACCGCTTGGCTTTTAAATTTAATTGTTAATTTTGAGCCCTTTACGTCATCACGTGCAGCAAGGGTGAAGTCAGCTTTGTGCCAGCTGCCTTTTTGATCTTGATACATTACTTTGTCGATATCTAAATCGCGTGTATCAAGTACCAGTGTTTTGCTTGTTGCATTGTGCCAATCTAGCGTGTGCTCAACAAAACCTTCTAGTTGTTTGTCATCAAAATCAACATCTAAATCTAGTAGTAGGTGAGTGGTTGTTACGTCATCTAAGTTTGCGTAAGTGTGCTGGCTGATTGCATCTGCAGTTGCTTGAGAGCAAGCACCGGCCATAGCAAGACTTAAAAGTAATGGTTTAAACTTCATAATAACCCTGGAACGGAAATGAAAAAGAGCCCGTTTTATAACATGATTAGTGCAGTGGGTTGAGTGATTTTTACAATCTAATGCGTATTTTGCGACGATAGGTTACACTAATGCGATTAGTTACCGGTAACCTTTGAGGCGTTTTGTGGCTCAGTCCCTGCAATCTTTTCATACCTTTTCTTTGCCAAGCCAATGCCAGCATTTTTATCAAATTGATGAAGTGAATCAGCTTTTAAGCACAGACTTTTCTGCGCCGTTTTGTATTTTAGGTGAAGGCAGTAATACGGTGTTTTTATCTGACTACCAAGGTTCTGTGATCCACATGAATACGAAGGGCATCGACATAGAGCAGCAAAACGATGGCTTTTTATTACACATTGCAGCCGGAGAAAACTGGCACCAATTAGTTGCTATGACTATTGCTAATGACATGCCTGGGCTTGAAAACCTTGCTTTAATACCTGGGACTGTTGGTGCTGCACCAGTGCAAAATATAGGTGCTTACGGTGTAGAACTTGAAAAGTTTGTGAGTTATGTCGAATACTTTGATATTGCCACCAAAACCATAAAGCGCTTAACTAAAGGCGAATGCCAATTTGGCTATCGTGACTCTATCTTCAAGCATGCACTGAAAAATCAAGCGGTGATCACCCAAGTAGGGTTGCTGTTACCTAAGAAATGGCAGCCAGTGCTTAGTTATGGACCATTGCAACTGCTTTCAGAACCCTCTCCACAGCAGGTATTTGAGCAAATCATCACAACCAGAAACAGCAAACTACCAAACCCCAGTGAACTTGCAAATGCAGGCAGTTTTTTCAAAAACCCAGTGATCAGGAATGAGCAACTTGCGTTACTTTTAAAAAGCTACCCAGAGCTACCTCATTACTTTGTGGATGCTGAGCATTATAAAGTTGCGGCGGGGTGGTTGATTGAGCAAGCTGGGTTAAAAGGCTTTAAGGTCGCAGGTATTGAAGTGCATCAGCAGCAAGCGTTAGTGCTAGTAAACCACGGTAATAGTACAGGTGATGACTTAATTGCCATGGTAAAGCATGTACAACAACAGGTTTGGCATAAATATCAGATTGCTTTACAGCATGAAGTACGCCTGATCAATGCTGAACATGAATGCCACATTGAATTGGGAGCTTCATCATGAAAGCGCCAGATGGAAATAAGCTCGCTATTTTACAAGCTCTAAATACCGGTGGTTTTATTTCTGGTCAGCAATTGGGCGAGCAGCTCGGTATTAGCCGTGCAGCAGTGGGTAAACATATTCACTCTTTGCAGGAGATGGGGCTCGATATATTTAAGGTTACGGGTAAAGGGTATTGCCTAAATAATAGTGCGGGCTTACTGAACAAAGATAAAATTGGTCTGCATTATAATGAGTTAGGTGGCAGCACCGCTAATGTTGAAGTGCAGCCTATTATTGACTCAACCAACAGTGAGTTAATGCGCCGTTTGCAAACAGAAGTATCACTGCCATCTGGAAGCGTATTAGTTGCAGAAATGCAGCAAGCGGGAAGAGGGCGCCGTGGGCGCGTTTGGCAATCTCCATTTGGCGCAAACTTATACTTTAGTTACTTTTGGCGTTTGGATGATGGTTTGCAAGCTGCTATGGGGGTATCTATTGCTGTTGGGCTTGCTGTTTACGATACGCTTAAAGCCTTATATCAATTGGATGTAGAGCTTAAGTGGCCAAACGATATCTACTTAAACCGTGAAAAATTAGCGGGTGTATTAGTTGAGCTTGATGGTCAGCCGCAGGGGCCTTGCCAGCTTGTAATAGGTATAGGTATCAATTTACATATGCCAGAAAGTGTTAGCCAACACATAGATCAAGCATGGACTGATTTAAGCCAGCATGTACAGGGATTAGATAAAAACAAGCTGGTGGCCTATTTGTGCTTTTATTTAGAAAAACGCTTAGCTCAGTATCAGCAATCAGGTTTAAACGATATGTATCTACAGTGGAATCAATTAAATGCATTTGCTGGTGAGTGTGTTGAGCTCAATACGGGTCATCGTAGCTGGCGTGGTATTTGTGAAGGAATTGATAACCAAGGTGGCGTGCGTATTCGCCAAGACGGCGAAGTGAAAAGTTATTATGGTGGTGAAATTTCATTACGTAAGGCTGAGCTATGAAATTATTAGTGGATGTTGGCAATACCGCAATTAAAGCCGTTTTGTTTGATGGTAAGGATTACCAAACCTGTGAACTCAGCAAGTTACCTTGGTCACAAATAACAGAGCTGGTCTATGCGTGCGTGGGTAACACCGAGCTACTTAAACCGTTATTAGCACAGGCGCAGCAATATGCCGTTCCTTACTTTGAAGCAGAGGTGAGTGCAAAGCTAAACACGTTAAGCTGTGCCTATCAGCAGTATCAAAATCTAGGAATTGATCGTTGGCTCGCGGTAATAGCTGCGTATGTCGAATATCCCGCGCAAAACTGCATTATTATTGATGCCGGTACTGCAACGACAATTGATGTGCTAAACCAAGAAGGTGCGCATCTAGGTGGTTGGATCTTACCTGGCCTTGATTTAATGACCTCTTCACTTACCCAAAATACGCAACGTGTGTTTGATGATGAGCAAATCCCATTTACGACTGAGTTAGGGCGTAATACGCCAAATGGCCTAAAAAATGGTGCCATGGTTGCTACTCTAGGCGCAATCGAGCAAGCAAAACAACATCTTAACCAACAGGGGTGTCAGTTATTATTTGCTGGTGGTTATGGCAAATTGTTAGCAGATACATATATAGATGCTAAGTTTGACAGCTTGCTCGTGTTTAAAGGACTGAATTATTGGCGTGAATTAGCTATAAAGCAGTAAAAATACGGCAATTTGCCTGAATAGTGAGCGTTTAACACATAAATTCACATTTTTTTTAATTTTATGGTTGCATCACAATAAACCTTACCTTAGAATCTCGCCCCGTACTAAAGCAGTGCCGACTTAGCTCAGTTGGTAGAGCAACTGACTTGTAATCAGTAGGTCATCCGTTCAACTCGGATAGTCGGCACCACTTTCCTTTTACCGGAAGTGACTTAGTAAAGAATTTTCGTGGAGGGGTTCCCGAGCGGCCAAAGGGATCAGACTGTAAATCTGACGGCTCAGCCTTCGCTGGTTCGAATCCAGCTCCCTCCACCACTTTATTCTTGACGGTTAGAGGTAGTTTAAGAACAGGTTCCTATGCGGGCATCGTATAATGGCTATTACCTCAGCCTTCCAAGCTGATGATGCGGGTTCGATTCCCGCTGCCCGCTCCAGACTTCTGGTGTTGCTGATATAGCTCAGTTGGTAGAGCGCACCCTTGGTAAGGGTGAGGTCGGCAGTTCAAATCTGCCTATCAGCACCAGTATCGAGAACTCATCTTAATTTCTTCCTTTATCTGTCAGAAAAAAACTATTTGAAATTTGAAAAAATTAAATTAATCTACCCTCGGTGGATTATTTTCATATGTAATCTAGATACACAAAACTGATAGGTTCCGTCATGGCAAAAGAAAAGTTTGAACGCGTAAAACCGCACGTAAACGTTGGTACAATCGGCCACGTTGACCACGGTAAAACAACTCTAACAGCAGCAATCACTAACGTACTTGCAAAAGTATACGGTGGTGTAGCTAAAGACTTC
>NZ_JACDWV010000209.1:0-31914 GCF_016464105.1 Pseudoalteromonas sp. bablab_jr010
AAAGCGCTAAAAGCTGTTCAGATATGTTTGGATTCAATGTTATTAACCGGTGATTTTATATAGCCTATATTAGATCAGATATTTAAGCGGAATGGTATTACAAGTTAGCAAGGGTAAAGTTGAACTGCGGGGTTGTTTAGTACAGAGTCATTCTAAGCTCACCCTGTTCATTCTCCAGGTAGGTTGGGTAGAGAGGAGCGAAACCCAACATAATCCATATAACCCTCTTCATAACCCATGGTTAAAAATTCTTAAAATCTCTACTGGTCTAACAGGTTAGCGATCTCTAAAACGGCTTATTTCACCTTGCGCTAATTCGTCTTTTATTAATGAACTTTACCTCTGCATTGTGCATGACGAATTACCACGCTGTTGGGTTTCGCTGCGCTCAACCCAACCTACGCCACGCCTTCCAACCTTTCAGTTGCTAACAAAAAAGCCCAGCCGGTTTCCCGGCTGGGCTTCTATATCTAGTAATGATGAGATTACTTAATAATCATACTGTAGATAAGCGCAAATACGGCTAGAGAGCCAACTGTTAATACGAACAGTGTGCTTAAGCGGTTTCTGTATTTGTGTAAGCTAGGTACTTTATAAACGGCAATCATTGGCATGATGAAAAGGATCATGGCGATGATAGGGCCTGACAGCTGATCCATCATGTCTAAAATACTTGGGTTGATCACCGAGCAATACCAAATAGCAAAGAACATGATAACAGTGCCAATCTTATCAACGAGTTTAGGGTTCATATGGGCTTGCTTACTAACAAGGCCGTTGAAGCTTTCACGGGCACCTAAGAAGTGACCTAAGAATGAAGACGTAATCGCGATAAAGGCTACTAATGGCCCTAAGGTAGCAATAAACGAGTTATCTGTAATATTGGCAAGGAATGACAAGATAGACACGTTATCAGCTTTTGCTTGTATCATTTGTTCAGTAGATAGTGACAGCACACACGAGAATACAAACAGTAAAACAAACACGATTAATAGTAGGCTAGTACGCTTTAGAATTGCTTCTGACTTCATTTTAGCATTGTTGCCATAGTGAGCACGTTGTACATGCACAAAGCTTGAGATCGCAGCTGCGTGGCTAAATGAGAATACAATGATAGGTATTGATAACCAAAGTGTTTTCATAAAGCCTGAAAACTCAGGGACAGACACATCTGGCATTTGCCAGCTTGGGATCAGGTAAATCGATAAGAAAAACAAGATAGCGACGAGAGGATAAACAAGGATTGCAAAAGCACGTAACATCAGTGCTTCGCCACCAAGCATTAAACTGATCATACCGCCAACGAGTACACCAGATAACAGTACGCGTGGTGGTGATTCCATACCTAGTTGATTAACGATAAAGCTATCAACAGTGTTGGTTAATCCAACACCGTAAATAAGTAAGATAGGGAAGATAGAGAGAAAATACAGTAAAGAGATTAAGCGCCCGGCGTTAATGCCAAAGTGTTCTTCTACTACATCGGTAAAGTCTGCTTCAGGCTGTTTTGATGATAAAACAAATCGGGCTAAGCCTCTGTGAGCTAAGTAAGTCATCGGAAAGGCAAGACACGCCATGATAATCAAAGGCCAAAATCCGCCGATACCGATATTAATTGGTAAGAATAAAATCCCTGCACCGACTGCGGTGCCAAATAAACTTAATACCCATTGGGTGTCATGAAGATTCCATTTTGAGTTACTACTTGTTGTCGATGCATCATACGGCATAGCATCTTGATGTGTGTTCATTAGCACTCCACTATTAGAATAATAATTGTCGCGCAGCATATAGAAAAGCGACTTAGAATGCATGTTTTAGCGTTGTATTTAAATAACTATGCTGTAAGGAGAGACTTACAAAAGAAGAAAGTTGGGCTTATTTATAAAGCCCAGTTGTGGTATTTATTCTGCTGCTGCAAGTGCGCGAGCTTTAATATCTGCGGCAAATGCTAAACCTTTCTTAAAACGTGCCTCAGCTGCAGTGATTTCACTTTCATCGCCATTAGCGGCAAGCACTCCTTGTGAAAGGGCTTTATAAAGTGCGCTAATTTGGGCCTCGTAGCCAGATTCAATTGCTTTTTCAACAGTCGTCATGGTTATTCCTTTATGAGTTTGAGAGAGCAAAATACTATAGGAACAAGGACTTATTGGCTAGATGATTGTGGTCATAAAGTAGGGAATATGAAATTTTGATATTTATTTTGCGATGACAGGGGAGACGCTGGGTTTCGCTACGCTCTACCCAGCCTACGGTATTTAACGGAATGCTTTTAGTCCTGTAATGCCGATACGACAAAATACGGATTCAGATACTCTTCTTTACTGTTATACAGTAGTGGGCTGCCATCGAGTTTGCTAACCGTTGCGCCTGCTATTTCGGCAATCGCATGACCTGCTCCGGTATCCCACTCACAGGTTGGGCCTAGGCGTGGGTATATATCAGCACTACCTTCGGCAACAAGACAAAGTTTTAGCGAGCTGCCCTTTGAAACCATTTCTACATCTTCAAACTGTTTTACAAATTCAGCTAGATCAGGAGAAGGGTGTGAACGGCTGCCGACAACACGGATAAGCCCTTTATTTGGTTTACGGGTTACCTTAAGTTCAATGCGCTCATCACCTTTATCTTTAAAGGCACCAATTGCTTCTGCGGCAATATACGACACACCTAATGCCGGTGCATCGACAACAGCTAATACTGGTTTACCTTTTTCAATCAAGGCAATGTTCACTGTGAACTCGCCATTCTTTTTGATGAACTCTTTGGTGCCATCAATTGGGTCTACTAACCAGTAGCGTTGCCAAGTTTGACGAATATCCCAGCTAATATCAGCGCTTTCTTCACTTAGAATTGGTACATCAGGGGTGAGATGTTGTAAGCCATTCACAATCACTTTGTGAGCTGCTAGGTCGGCGTCGGTCACTGGGCTTTCATTAGCTTTGTACTCAACATTAAAGTCCTTTTCGTAAATCCCCATTATTGCACTGCCGGCTTGGCGTGCGAGGAGTAAGATTTCTTCTAGCAGTTCCGTTTGATTCATGACTTAACCTATAATTTGCTGTTGTTTTAAATACGCTACCAGCTCTTGCACCGATTGGTCTAGGGTGTTTTTACTGGTATCGATTTTAATTTCTGGCGATGTAGGGATTTGATAGTCTGAGTCGATACCTGTGAAGTGCTTAATTTCACCTGCACGGGCTTTTTTATAAAGCCCTTTAGGGTCGCGTGTTTCACATACGTCGAGCGGGGTATCTAAAAATACCTCAATAAACTCACCATCCTCTACTAAGTTTCTTACCATATCGCGTTCGCTTTGGAATGGCGAAATAAATGCGGTTAATACCACAAGACCGGCATCGACCATCAGCTTTGCCGTTTCACCGACGCGGCGAATGTTTTCTACGCGGTCTTCATCAGTAAAGCCAAGATCTTTACACAAGCCATGACGCACATTGTCGCCATCGAGTAGGTAGGTGTGAACACCTAATTGGTTTAATGAGCTTTCTAGTGCGTTTGCAACAGTGCTTTTGCCTGAGCCTGAAAAACCTGTGAACCATAAAATGGTTGGCTTATGCTTTTTTTGCTCACTACGCTGTGATTTGCTAATGGCGTAATTATGCCAAACGATATTTTCATCCATTGTCTTTACTCTCGTTATTGAAATGGGAATACCAGTGGTATGAGTGTTAAAACCGTAATCGAGTAAATAATCGATAAAGGTAAGCCCATGGCAATGTAATCTTTAAGGCGGTAATTTCCCGCGCTGTAAACCATCAAGTTAGTTTGATAACCAAATGGCGAAATGAAACTCGCTGATGCACCAAATGCGACAGCCATAATAAAAGGCAACGGTGATACATCAAAACCAACGGCGAGTGCATACGCTACCGGAAATGAAAGCGCGGCAGCGGCATTATTGGTAATGAGTTCGGTAAACAAAACCGTCATCAAGAATATTGCGATAAATGCCCCGTAAGGCCCAAAATCACCTAATACGTATAACATGGCTGATGAAATTTCACCGGCAAGGCCTGTGCCTATCATGAGTTTGGCAAGGCCAATAGCACTACCCACTACTGCGAGTAACTCAATTGGAAAACGACGTTTTACTTCACTTAGCTTGATTGTACCCGTTAGCATTAAACCGATAAGAAGAACGAGTAGGCCTTTCACTAAAGGAACGAGGCCAACAATACTTAACCCCAATACGGCTGCAAAACTTGCTAACACAATATTTGATTGCTTAGGTTTTAAATGGGTTTGTAAATCAAGGCCTGAAATATAAACGAACTCACGTTTTAAATTAGGTAGCGAGTAAAACTCTTTGCCAGGCGCTAGGATCAGCGAGTCACCAGCTTGCAACTGAACTTTACCCAAACCACCTTGTAAACGGTCATGGCCGCGACGAATAGCAATAACGGCAGCATGAAATTGTTCACGAAAGCGAATTTCTTTAATTGTTTTACCAATGTATTTTGAAGAATGGCTAACAACAACTTCAACTAGGTGCTCAACGTCTTTCTCATGTTTGTCGTGCACAACTTTTAAGCCGTCAAATTGGGTGAGCAGAGGTACTGACTTTATATCACCTACAAAAAGTAATACGTCACCTTCATTGATAACTTGTTTTGGGGTAACCGCACAAATACGTTTATCACCGCGGATTATTTCGGCTAAGAACAAGTCTTTTAATTCACGAAGGCCATTTTCCTCAACACTTTTACCAATGAGTTTTGAGCCTGCTTCTACTTTACCTTCTAGGTAAAAGGGCACCACTTCTTGGTCGTTTTTACCGTTATCTGGTAAATACTTGAGCATCACTAAAATAGTGATAAGGCCAACGCTCAGTGCGCCTAAGCCAATCAAGGTAAAATCAAAAAAGCCAAGCGGCTCCATGCCCGCTTCAACGGCAAAGCCATTAACAATTAAATTGGTTGAGGTGCCAATCAGGGTGATCGTGCCACCTAAAATGGCGGTGTATGATAAAGGCAATAAAAGTTTAGACGGTGAATGTGTTGGGCTTTCTTTTATCGCACTGATCAGCGATGCCACTACCGCAGTATTATTGGTAAATGATGATAAAAAGGCGGTTGATAAACCAAGCTTGGTCACCGAACTTGTCAGGCTGCCTTTCGAAAGAGACTGAGCAAGCTTTTGTACTAACGTGGTTTTTTCTACAGCTATCGAAACGAGTACAAGTAGAATAAGAGTGATTAAAGAAGGGTTTGCATAGTTAATTAGCATATCTTCAAGGCTTATTAGCCCAGCTAAATAACTAATACCAATGGCGCCGACAAATAACCATGCAGGTTTTAGTCGAGTGCCAAAAAGGCACCCCACTAATACCAGCATAATGCCTGTTAATACCAGCTGTTGATACATGCTTTTTACTTCCTATAACAGGCGAATAGTGGTTATTTAAGCTTAGTTATATCAAGCGCTTGCCAATGAGGGAAGTGCTTGCGGACTAAAGCGTTAAATTCAACTTCAAAGTCGCTAAAGCTACTTTGTTGTTCTTCAGTGCTAAGTAATTGCTCAATCATACCTGCCGCAACGGTTAGGTTTGATAGGCGGTCAATTAGGATAAACGCACCTGTTTCATGGTTGTTGTGGTACTCATCAGCCAAAATTGTTTCTGTAAGCTCTAAGGTTACAATCGCAATTTCGTTAAGTTGTAATGAATCAGCTTGACCATGCTCAAGGGTATTTACATCAATCGTGTGATCGATTTTTCTTACCACTGCCGAGGTGTTTTTGCTGCCTAATTTAAAGTTATAGCTTTTACCTAATACTAACGGTGCTTCATGCATCCATACTAATTTAGCTTGAATACGGTTTGTTACAGCTGCTTTTGAAGCGGCTGGTACAATCACATCGCCACGGCTGATATCAATTTCGTCGTTTAACGTTAAAGTGATTGCTTGGCCTGCTTCAGCGGTATCTAAGTTGCCATCGAAAGTGACAATCTCTTTGATGCTTGAGCTTTTACCTGATGGTAATACTTTTACAGCATCACCCACGCTGAACTTGCCAGACGTTAGAGTGCCTTGGAAGCCACGGAAGTCTAAGTTAGGGCGTACCACATATTGCACCGGAAGACGCGCTTCAAACCCGTTATCAATTTCAGCCGCTGGTGAGTCTTCAAGTAACTCAAGAAGTGGTTTATCTGTGTAATAAGGTGTGTGCTCTGAGCGTGTAACTACGTTGTCACCTTTTAGTGCAGACATAGGCACAAACTTGATATTAGTAACGTTTAGTTGATCTGCAAACTTAAGGTAGTCGGCTTTGATTTTTTCGTATACGGTTTCATCGAAATCGACGATATCCATCTTGTTGATAGCAACAACAAACTGCTTAATACCTAATGAGTCACAGATAAAGCTATGACGCTTAGTTTGTACTTGTACGCCGTAACGCGCATCAACTAAGATAATCGCCACATCACTGGTTGATGCGCCGGTTACCATGTTACGCGTGTACTGCTCATGTCCTGGTGTATCAGCAATAATGAACTTACGTTTTGCTGTTGAGAAGTAACGATAAGCAACGTCAATGGTAATACCTTGCTCACGCTCTGCTTGAAGACCATCTACAAGAAGTGCTAAATCAAGCTCTTCACCGGCATTACCGACTTTTTCATTGTCTTTATGCAGGGCTGCAAGTTGGTCTTCATAAATTTGGTGACTGTCATGTAAAAGGCGGCCAATCAGCGTTGATTTACCGTCATCCACACTACCACAGGTCAGCATGCGTAAAAGGCTTTTGTCTTGTTGACGTGCAAGGTAGGCGTCGATGCCTAACTCTCTTACTTCATTAATCGTGTCGTTTGTTTTAGACATTAGAAATAGCCCTCACGTTTTTTCTTTTCCATTGAACCAGCAGAGTCGTGATCAATCACGCGGCCTTCACGCTCAGAAGAGGTTGAAAGCAGCATTTCTTCGATAATTTCAGTTAAGGTACCTGCTGTTGATTCCACAGCACCTGTTAGTGGGTAGCAACCAAGAGTACGAAAACGTACCGACTTCATTTGCGGTACTTCGCCTTCTTCTAATGGCATACGCTCATCATCAACCATGATTAGCGTGCCGTTACGCTCAACAACAGGGCGCTCTTTGGCAAGGTAAAGAGGAACCATTTCAATGTTTTCTTGGTAGATATACTGCCAAATATCCAGCTCAGTCCAGTTAGATAACGGGAATACACGAATGCTTTCACCTGGGTTAACTTGGCTGTTGTACGTATTCCAAAGCTCTGGACGTTGGTTTTTTGGATCCCATCTGTGATGTTTATCACGGAATGAGTAAACACGCTCTTTAGCACGTGATTTCTCTTCGTCACGACGTGCACCACCAAACGCAGCATCAAAGCCGTATTTATCTAACGCTTGCTTTAAGCCTTGCGTTTTCATGATGTCGGTGTGCTTTGCCGAGCCGTGTACAAATGGATTGATATCAATCTCTAACCCTTCAGGGTTTTTGTGGACGATTAAATCAAAGCCATACTCTTTAGCTAGGCGGTCACGAAACGCGATCATTTCCTTAAACTTCCAGTTGGTGTCAACGTGTAAAAGTGGAAATGGGATCTTTGCTGGATAAAACGCTTTACGCGCTAAGTGTAATAACACTGATGAATCTTTACCGATTGAGTAAAGCATCACCGGGTTTTCAAACTCAGCAGCAACTTCGCGCATGATTTTGATACTTTCAGCTTCTAATTGCTGAAGGTGTGTTAAAGCCATTGTTAGTCGTCCTACTAAAATGATTAAAAGTTAAATTAAGCTACGCCAGTTATTGGCTGGGCAAAGCTGCTGGTTTGTTCTGTTTGACCAAACCATGCAAGCTGATGGTGCAATGATGCAACTTCGCCAATAATTAATAGGGCGGGTGAAATAATGCTATGGCGCGAAATCAAGTCGGCCAGCTCACCTAATTGCCCTGTAATCACACGTTGTTCTTTACGTGTGCCGTTTTCGATAATGGCAACGGGGGTATCTGCACCACGGCCATGTTTTAATAGTTGTGCTTGAATATGCGGTGATTTAATCACGCCCATATAAATCGCTAAGGTCTGATTTGGCTTGGCAAGTGACTGCCAATCTAATTCTTGACCATCTTTTTTACAGTGACCCGTTACAAACTGAATGGCTTGCGCATGATCTCTGTGAGTAAGTGGAATACCTGCATAAGCGCTACAACCTGCAGCAGCAGTAATACCCGGTACGATTTGGTAACGCACTTTATTCGCGGCAAGAACTTGTACTTCTTCACCACCACGACCATAAATAAACGGGTCGCCGCCTTTAATACGGCATACTTTTTTGCCTTGCTTGGCAAAATCGACCAACATCTGATTGGTATCTTCTTGCGCCACACTGTGATCGCCTAACCTTTTACCTACGCAAACTAGGTCGGCATCACGGCGTACTAAATCCATAATTTCATCAGAAACTAAGTAGTCATATACAACTACGTCGGCTTGTTGCATTAACTGCAGTGCTTTTAAGGTTAATAGCTCAGGGTCACCTGGGCCTGCACCTACAACATACACTTCGCCTTCTGGTTCTGGCTTTGCATCTAACAATTGCTCTAACTGCGCTGTTGCAGCTTCGGTATTACCCGCTTGGACTTTGCTTACAACTGATGAATCAAATACGCCTTCCCAAAACTGGCGACGATCGGCAAAGTGTTTAAAGCGTTGTTTTACTTTGTCACGAAAGCTACCAACTAATGTAGCGAGTGGACCAATATGCTGTGGAATAAGCGTTTCGAGTTTTTCGCGTAAACGACGTGCTAATACTGGCGCTGTGCCTGCGCTTGAAATTGCAATAGTGATTGGATCACGGTCAACAATTGATGGAAAAATAAAGCTACACTTAGGTTGATCATCCACCACGTTAACGAAAATATTGCGCGCATTCGCAAGTTCGAACACGTCTTTGTTAACGCTGTCTATATCAGTTGCAGCGATCACCAGCATTTGTTGATCTAAATATTGTTCTTTGAATATATCAGTGATCAGGTTTACTTCGTTTTGCTTAGCAAGAGCAAGTAGCTCATCACAAAATTCAGGGGCGACTAGCGTCACATGAGCACGTGCTTTTAAAAATGCGCGGCATTTGCGTAACGCGACATCTCCACCGCCGACTACCAGCACAGGTTTGTCGTCTAATTTGGTAAAGATTGGTAAATATTGCACTTTGTTCTCACCCCTAAAACACATCAACGAAACTGCTTATTGCAGGCAAGCAGAATATAGTGCTCTAAAAAAAGTAAAAAATAATTAAAACCAAGTTTATATAACTAAAAGTTATACCAGGTGGTTTGTTTTGGCTTAAGACTTAGTTAACAAGGGATTGCGGCGAGTTACAAGTAAATAAGCAGCCTTATGGTGATTAGTTATGATTTATAGCCGAATGATAAAAATTTGCTACTATAGGTCACTAATATGGCAACACAAATATAAGAGCTATGACTAAAATGCAAACAAGCGCTGCCCAAGCGGTGGCACTGATGGACTTAACAACTCTGAATGACAGCGACACAACACAAACCATTAATCACTTGATTGCCAGTATTGAGCCTAAGTTAGGCATTCCTGCAGCGGTCTGTGTGTATAGCCAGTTTGTCAGTGACGCAAAACTGGCACTCGCTGAGCGCGAACTACAGCAAGTCAAAGTGGCTACAGTTACTAACTTTCCTAGTGGGGAGCAATCATTAGAGCAAGTGTTAAATGAAACCCTGTTTGCCATTGAGCGCGGCGCTGATGAAATTGATTTAGTGATCCCTTATAAAGCGCTAATTGCCGGTGATGAGCGCAAAGTTTTAGAGTATGTCAAAGCGTCAGAAGAGGCATGTGGCAGCCAAGCGCAACTTAAAGTTATTATCGAAAGTGGCGAATTAAGCGATGATCTCATTGCAAAAGCAACTAAGCTGGCAATTGATGGCGGCGCTGATTTCGTTAAAACCAGTACAGGTAAAGTGGCTGTTAATGCAACGCTAGCTGCAACAGACATCATGTTAAGCACTATAAAAGCGAGTGGCAAAAAGGTTGGTTTTAAGGCGGCAGGCGGGGTCAGAACAGTCACCGATGCTGCTGAGTATTTAGCCCTAGCTGAGTCAATTATGGGTGAAGCGTATTTACAACCTGAGCTATTTCGTTTTGGCGCTTCTGGGTTATTAAAAGATGTGTATGCAACATTAAATGAATCGTGAAAGTGAACAAGAGAAAATAGCGCTCGAGCATGGCGCAGCAAAGTTGTTTTTACGCTGTTACGAAAAGCAGTTTGGCGTGAGTATGCGTAATATTTGGCATAATACGCCAAGTAAGCCAGACGTGAGTTGTTATAAAGGTGATGCACGGCTTGATATTGAAGTCGCACATTTATATGCCAGCGAAACAGAAGCAATGGCGGTGTTAGGTCGGCCGCTGTCTATCTCAATGCAACGAGATCTTGCTGAAATGGCTTTAGCACCCAGTAACGAGCGTTTGCACTGTGCTTTACATCGCTTGCTGGCACAAAAAGCTAAGAAACACTACGAGTCTACTCAGCCTTGGTTATTAATTCGAAATGCCAGTACTATATGGCATCTTGATGATTTTAAGTCAGTACTTACTCACCTTGATGTGCCTAAGCATCATCCATTTCAACAAATTTGGTTGTTATGTGATTTTTATCGTGGTGAGTTATTACAAATTTTATAACTAAGGTTTTAAACAGCCAGTGCGGGCACTGGCTGTTAGTTTGCTTAGTTAAATTTAAACATACTGCCAAAGCTTTCTAAACTTGATTTGTTTGTTTTGGCAATACACCCTGAATCATCAAGAGACTTTTTAGTTGTCTCATCAGCAAGGCCAGTCACTTTCAGCTTTTTTTCTTGCTGATACTCAGTGAGCGCAATCACCGTTGCTTGATCGTACTCTACGTCTTCTATTTCATATTCTTCGTAGTGAGGCTGCCTTTTCAAATAACCCAAACAAACCAAGTTCAGTCGTGACATCGCTAAGTCTGTTTTTTCGTAGTAAGGCATTCTGTGAGTTGGAACACTAACCGATGCAACTGGCGCTTTAGCAGGAGCTGCAGCTGCGGTTACTTTTAGTGGTGCAGGGGCTGTATGGCCAGCTGCAATGGTGTTATCACTATTATAGCGATAATAAGTTGTTGGCACTTTTGACTCTAAAAACTCAACAGCTTTTACGATCACTTCGCGCAATGCTTTTTCTTTTGGTGTGTTTGACCAGCTACTTAAGTTACCACCAACGAGTGCGCCACCAAAATTGGTAGCAGCAGATGTAAAGTCAAAATCTTTACTGCCGCCCTCAACACTGGTAGCGGCTAAAATACGAGAAGTACGCGTATCGATTAATCGTAAATCAATCGCCATGTGCGAACTTGAAAAACCCGCCGATACCGAGCTAAATACATCGCCGATAAAGCCACCACTGCCGACACGAGTGCCTGAGTTGTCATCATCAAACTCTGTGACTGCGGCAATCACAACAATTTCGGCTCCCTCTATTTCACCATACGCAGCTCCTGATGCTGCACTCACACGGCCTGACACAGCAAGGTCTTGTTCTGATAATACGGCATCAAGTGCTTGTCGTTCTAAAACAATAAAGCGATTGGTGCTAACTAATGCGGTTGTAAGTTGATCGGCCATACCTTCACCAATTTCTTTACGCCACCAATGTGAATCATTTGATTTATCAGTAAAGCGAGCAACAGCGATCCGAGCTTTTGGGCCATTGTATTGCTGCTGTGCAACTTCGTTTATATCTGGGCTATTGGTATTGCTGGTGGTTGTCGAAGTACTCTGGCATGCAGTAAGTGCCGCAGCAAGTAACGTAATCGAAATTGCTTTGTGTGTTTTAGTGAGCATATGACTTTCCTTAACTTATATCTCATGCAGTAAATAACGCCGCACTATGGGCTTTGTTGTTATTGACGTTTGTATGGATAAGCTATAAAAATCAGTGTTTTATTAATAGCACTCAGGCGAAAACTTTATTCACTGACGCGAAATTCGGCATGTTTTTGATGTTTTTCTCGATACTGTTTTGGTGATAAGCCAACATAGCTCTTAAAGCTTCGGGCAAAATAGCTTTGTGAACTAAAACCTGCTTGCTCTGCGACTTGACCAATTGCTAACGCGCTATCGATTAGCTGTTTTTTTGCAAACTCTAAGCGAGTATTGCGCAAATAATCAGAAGGTGTTTGTGAGTACAAGGCTTTCATTTTTAGTTGCAGAGCTCGTGAGCTTAAACATAACGCAGAGGCTAGCTGCTCAACCGAGAAGCTTTCATCTTGGTAGTGTGCTTGTACTGTCTGCTTAAGCTTTTCAGTGAAGGAATAATCTTTATTTTGTACTGTTACAGCGGCTGTATCGCTATTCAGAGGAGCTGCCAGTTGTGCTGTTAGGTGCTGGTTTAAAATTTGTCTCAGATTAAGCAGGCCTTTTACTCTGCTAACTAGTAGAGTAGGTTCAAAAGGTTTACTCAAAAAATCATCAGCTAATAAATCCAGCCCTTTTAAGCGGCTGTGGGTATCTGCTTTAGCAGAAAGTAATAATACCGGAATGTGGCTGGTGGCTGGGTTTGAACGCAGTGCTGCTAATAATTGATAACCATCCATATTTGGCATCATCACATCACTAATAATGAGCTCAGGTAAGTTTGACTGGCAAAGGTCGAGAGCTTGCTGACCATCAGTTGCACAGATACAGTTAAACTCTTTATTAAATAAAGAAAGGAGTAGCTCTGCCATTTCCTCATTATCTTCAACAATCAGCAGTGTTGGTTGTGAGGTATGAACTTGCATAGCGCTACTGGCTTGATTATCAGCACTTTCAATCATAGGTAATGACACAGTAAAGCAGCTACCTTCAGCGATTTTACTGCTTACACTGATAGAACCACCGTATTGTTCAACGAGTTGTTTTACTAAGCTCAGGCCAATACCACTTCCTGCTTCTGACGATGTTAAGCGAGTAAAGCGCTGAAAAATCGACTGCTGATGCTCACTGGCAATACCCACACCGGTATCAGTAATTTTAAACTTTAACGCTTGTTGTACTTCACTAAGGTGAATATCGACTGTGCCACCTGCAGGGGTGTACTTAAGAGCGTTGCTTATCAGATTACTAAAAATCGAGTGAGCATGTTCAGGAGCAAGGTTAATCTTAAGTGCTGTAGTGGTGGTGTCAGTGAAGCTAAATTGCAGCTGTTTTTGCTCATACAGAGGCCTGAAATCCGCCACTAAATCTGTTAAAAATGGCGTAATAGAATAGGGGCTGACAGTGTAAATTGCCGTGCTTGGGCGTTGACTCAATTGTAAAAGTTGATTGATTAGCTCTAGTAAGCGTTGGCAGTTTCGTTTAATACTGGCTAGTTGCGTTTGAGCTTTTGGATCGGCATTGCTTCGCTGCAATTGACTGATCGGAGCGAGTATTAAGCTAAGTGGTGTTTTGAGTTCGTGGCTAATGTTATCTAAAAACTGGTCTTTTAATTTGTTTAGCTCAATTTCGGTTTGCTTCTCTTGCTCTGCTAGTTTGCGCTTGTACAAGGCATTTAACACAAGCCAAGTCAGTGCTAAAGCAAACACAAAGTAAATACAGTAGGCTAGTTTAGTTTGCCACCAAGGAGGCACAACAGTAAGTTCTAACAGCTGTGTACTGTCACTCCATTGACCATATTGATCTTTTGCTTTTAGCAATAACTGGTAGTGACCAGCAGGCAGCTGTGGATAGTTAATTTGTCTAAGGGATGCATCGGTATATAAAAATTGCTCATCAAAGCCAGCTAGCTTGTAGCCATATTGATAATGTTTTGGAGTCGCACCATTTTTTAATGCACTAAATTTAAAGCCGATAACCCCCGCTGATTTTGCAAACGAGAATGTCTGAGTTGCACTAGCAAGGGTATTGGTTTGCTTATCAAAATGATTACTTTTAATTGTTTGGTTATTAAGTAATAACTCAGTTAACACTGGCGTAGGGGGTGTGTGCGATAAGGTTAGTTGCTCAGGGTAAAAATGATTGTAGCCATTAATACCACCAAAAAATAACTCGCCATCGTCAGCTTGAAAGCTCGCACCTAATATAAATGATTGATGCTGAATGCCGTCTTCTGGTAGAAACTGCTGCATTTGCTGCGTGCTGGGGTTATAACGAGTGAGTCCGCCATTGGTTGCAAGCCAAAGCATGTCTTGTTTATCGGCAAGAATGTCAAAAATGTTGTCATTAGCTAAACCTTGTTGTTCAGTAATCTGTTTCACTGTGAGGGTGTGCTTGTTGACTTGATTCAAGCCTTGCATGGTGCCAACCCAAATGCTGTCTTCACTGAGTAATAAAGAGGTAACCATATTGTGGCTAAGCCCTGTCTCACCAGAGCTTTGTTCATCTAATAAACTAAATTGCTCTGTTGATATATCGAGTTTATTGAGTCCTGCTCGGGTACCAATCCACAGTGCATGCTCTTTATTATCATAAGCCAAAGTAAATACGGTGTTGTTGGCAAGGCTATTTTGCGTATCACTGTGCTTATAGTGAGTTACTTTGGCAGAGGCAGGCTCGAAACGGGTTAGGCCTTGGTTACTACCAAGCCAAAGCGCACCTGTTTTGTCGCTGGTAATTGCGTAAACACGGTCACTGGCTAGCTGGTGGCTTTGCATGGTGAAAGTTGTAAACTCATCAAGGCTGTCTTGATACTTTATTAAGCCGCCTCCGTACGTACCTATCCACAACTGCTGGTTAGCGTCTTCGTGTAGGGCAAATATATTGTTATTGGTTAGGGCGTCTTTAAAGTGCTGATAACCAGAGGTTGTTTTGCGATTGAGTCCATCACGGGTACCAACCCAGACCTCACCATTGGCTCTTTTAACTATTGAACGGACAAAGTTATGACTTAACGAATTTGCTTGAGAGGTTTTTAATTGATGAGAGAACTGTTGCTGCTTAGGATCATAGCGGTGCACACCATAGCCGTCTGTGCCCAGCCAAATAATACCTTGCGAGTCTTGATAAAGAGAAAGCAAATAGTCGCTGCTTAAGCCATTGTGGTTTTGTTTGTCATGACGATGTTGAGTGAATCGCTCTTGTAAGTCAGCACCTGCAGGTAAAAGGTATAGACCTTGCCCGTAGCTTGTAAGCCAAAGGTTTTGCTGTTGGTCAACGAGGCTGTCTGTTACCCAGATTCCATTAAACTGTTCGATTTTTTCACTACTTTGCGTAGCTAAATTTAATATATAAAGACCTTTTTTAGCGCCAATAAGCAGCTTTTCGTCATTAAGCAATTTGAGATGCCAGAGCGGCACGGAAATCTGAGCATGCTGAGTAAATTGCTCTGTGCTTGAGTTAAATGAAATAAGCCCTTTATCTGTGGCAAGCCAAATTAGTTCATCGGTAATAACAATGTCTCGAACCAGTGGCTGCGCTGATTCATAGTGAAAGTGTGTAAAGCTATTATTTGATACATCAAAACGGGTTAATTTACCGTGTTCGTGGCCAAGCCACATAACATCGTCTTTAGCTAACGCCATAGACCAAATTTTATCTTCACTTAGGCTTTCATTATGGTGTGTAGAAAACACCTCAAACAGACCGGTTTTAGGGTTGAGTCTATTAAGCCCTTTGCTTGCAGTCGAAAACCATAGCTGGTTTTTACTATCTCTAACACAGCCTGTGATCCAATTCCCTGAAATGCTTTTATCATCGCTGTTAGCTTTAAAACGCTTAAATTCATAACCATCAAAGCGATTTAAGCCACCTTGTGTGGCAAACCATAAAAAACCTTGTTGGTCAGTGATGCTGCAAGTGATTGAATTTTGGCTCAGGCCCTGTTGACTATTAAAAGTGCTAAGGTGTAAAGAACGGGCACTACTCTGATTAGCCATCAACAAAATGAGGCATAACAATACAATATTAAAAGGGGATTTTAATAGCAGCACACTGATCCATGTTGTTTTATGTTCCTGTAATGGGTTTATGATAAACTGCTTTTTAATCAATGTTAATATTGATTTTTAAACGAACTGATGAGATTTTAACTAATGGGTATCTTTTACTCTTGTGTTAATGAATTGCGTAAGTATAATAGGCATCCACTTTGCAGGGGCGTAGTTCCAATTGGTAGAACAGCGGTCTCCAAAACCGACGGTTGGGAGTTCGAATCTCTCCGCCCCTGCCACTTTTTACACAATGTGTGCTAAGTCTGAAATTAAAAATCGGTTTAAACAAGTCAGTTTTTAAGTTTAGATTTTAATGGATTAACCCTGCCAGAGCGCAGGGTTGTTGTGTCTGTAGTTAAGGTAAAAATATTATGAGCACGAATGTAGAAACACCATCAAGTGCGATGGATTCAGTAAAGTGGATTGTAGCAATTGCGCTACTAGCAGGCGCAGTCGTTGGTAACCACATGTATGCAGACCAATCTGTATTATTACGTGCTATTGGTGTAGTGGTTGCTGTTGCAGCTGGTTTAGGCATTGCCTCACTAACTGAAAAAGGTCGTACTTTTCTTGCGTTTGCAAAAGAAGCACGTATCGAAGTACGTAAAGTTGTGTGGCCAACTCGCCAAGAAACAACACATACGACATTAATTGTAATGGTTGCAACTGTGATTATGGCGCTTATCCTTTGGGGATTAGATGGCATTTTATTCCGCGCAGTAGGCTTTTTAACTGGATTGGAGATCTAATCCCATGTCGGATGAGAAGAACGAAAAGAAACTACGTTGGTACGTAGTACAAGCTTTCTCTGGTTACGAGAAGCGTGTAGCACAAACTATTCTTGAGCACATCAAGATCGAAGGTTTGGAAGATAGTTTTGGTGAAGTATTAGTACCAACTGAAGAAGTTGTTGAGATGCGCGCTGGCCAAAAGCGTAAGTCTGAGCGTAAATTCTTCCCAGGTTACGTACTAGTTCAAATGGACATGAACGATGCAAGCTGGCACCTAGTGAACAGCACTGCTCGTGTTATGGGCTTCATTGGTGGTACGTCTGATCGTCCAGCACCAATTAGCCAAAAAGAAGCTGACCGCATCTTAAACCGTCTTCAAGAGAACTCTGAAGCACCTAAGCCAGCTACATTATTCGAGCCAGGCGAAGTTGTTCGTGTTATCGATGGTCCATTTGCTGACTTCAGCGGTGTTGTTGAAGAAGTTGATTACGAGAAGAGCCGCGTGAAAGTGTCTGTTCTTATCTTCGGTCGTTCGACACCTGTTGACCTTGAATTTGGTCAAGTTGAGCAAGACAAGTAAGTAAAAAATTAAAGCTGCCAAAATCGTTTAATATTTTGGCAATAAGCTTGAAAAAGGCCGCTGATTAACTTATAATCAGCGGCCTTTTTGTGTTAGGGCAAGTTACAACTTGTTTTATCACTAAAAAGTGAGAACCAATTTTTAAACTGGGAAGCCGTTAGAGTACGCGTCCTCGCGCGCACAAGGCTATGACCCACCAAATGAGGTATTTATTATGGCTAAAAAAGTTGAAGCTATTATCAAGCTACAAGTTGCCGCTGGTATGGCTAACCCTAGTCCTCCAGTAGGTCCAGCACTAGGTCAACACGGTGTAAACATCATGGAATTCTGTAAAGCGTTCAACGCACGTACAGAATCTATCGAAAAAGGCGCTCCAGTTCCTGTAGTGATCTCTGTTTACGGTGACCGTTCTTTCACGTTCGACATGAAAACTCCACCGGCTGCTTACTTACTTAAGAAAGCTGCAGGCATCAAATCAGGTTCTGGCCGTCCTAACACTGAAAAAGTGGGTACAGTAACTCGTGCTCAACTTGAAGAAATCGTTGAGACAAAACGACCTGACCTTACAGCGGCTGATATGGACGCTGCAGTTCGCACTATCGCAGGTTCTGCGCGTGCGATGGGCTTGAACGTAGAGGACTAAGATAATGGCAAAATTAACTAAACGTATGCGTACTATCCGCGAAAAAGTGGATGTAACTAAAGATTACGAAATCAACGAAGCAGTTGCTCTTTTAAAAGAGTTAGCGACAGCTAAATTCGTAGAAAGTGTTGACGTTGCTGTTAACCTTGGTATCGATGCTCGTAAATCTGACCAAAACGTACGTGGTGCAACTGTACTACCTAACGGTACTGGTCGTGAAGTTCGTGTTGCTGTATTCACACAAGGCGCTAACGCAGATGCTGCGAAAGAAGCTGGTGCTGAATTAGTGGGCATGGAAGATCTTGCTGATCTAGTTAAGAAAGGCGAGATGAACTTTGACGTTGTTGTTGCATCTCCAGACGCTATGCGTGTTGTTGGTCAACTAGGTCAAATCTTAGGTCCACGTGGTCTAATGCCAAACCCTAAAACTGGTACTGTAACGCCTAACGTTGCAGAAGCAGTTAAAAACGCGAAAGCAGGTCAAGTTCGTTACCGTAACGACAAGAACGGTATCATCCATACTACTATCGGTAAGGTTGATTTCACTGCTGAGCAACTTCAACAAAACCTTGAAGCTCTTATTGTTGCGCTTAAGAAGGCTAAACCTTCTCAAGCAAAAGGTACTTACGTGAAGAAAGTAACTATCTCTACAACAATGGGCGCAGGTGTTGCTGTTGACCAAAACTCTCTAAGCACAGTTGTTGCTTAATTAAGAGTTTACATGGCGCGAAATTTGAACTATAATTTTGCGCCATTTTGTTGAGAAAGTTAATTTCAAAACAAGTAAAGAATTCGGGTTGAAGTCCATAATTTCGTAATGCCTTCGGGTAAAAACGATAAATTGGACTTCCGTCCAAGACCGTAGGCGGCTTCGGCCTTAATATTTTACCTACGTAGACGGTGTGAATCCCCAGATAGATTTTTCCTAATCTTCTGGCTCTCGCCGTAAAAAGCATCTCCATCTTAGATGGGGAAGAGTAGAACAGGGAAGCCAATTTCGGCAACCCATTAAACCAGGAGTAACACCCATGGCTTTAAATCTTCAAGGCAAAAAAGCAATTGTTGCTGAAGTCAACGAAGCAGCCACTGGTGCTCTTTCTGCAGTTGTTGCAGATTCTCGTGGTGTAACAGTTGGTGCTATCACTGCCCTTCGTAAAGAAGCTCGTGAAGCTGGTGTATGGATGAAAGTTGTTCGTAACACTTTAGCTAAACGTGCTGTTGAAGGTACAGATTTTGAGTGCCTTTCTGACTCACTTGTAGGTCCAAGCTTAATCGCTTTCTCTTCAGAGCACCCAGGTGCTGCTGCGCGTATCTTCAAAGATTTCGCGAAGAAGAACGAGAAATTCGAAGTTAAGACGGCTGCATTTGAAGGTAACGTAGTAGACGCAGCTATGCTAGCAACTCTACCTACTTACGACGAAGCTGTTGCACGCTTAATGAGCGCTATGAAAGAAGCGTCTGCAGGTAAATTGTGTAAAACAATTGAAGCAGTACGTGTACAGAAAGAAGAGCAAGCTGCTTAATTTTAAGCTGTTTTTTTGTTCACTTTCGGTGTAATATTTTTTTTGGGCTATATTTAGTCCGTAATAATTAGGAAATTTGTAATGTCTGTAACTAAAGACCAAATCCTTGATGCTATTGCTGAAATGTCAGTAATGGACGTTGTTGCTCTAGTTGAAGCAATGGAAGAAAAATTCGGCGTAACTGCAGCTGCTGCTGTTGTTGCTGGTCCTGCTGCTGAAGCAGCTGAAGAAAAGACTGAGTTCGACGTAATCCTTACTGGCGCTGGCGCTAACAAGGTTGCAGCTATCAAAGCTGTACGTGGTGCTACTGGTCTTGGCCTTAAAGAAGCTAAAGCACTTGTTGAAGCTGCTCCTGCACCTATCAAAGAAGGTGTATCTAAAGAAGAAGCTGAAGCACTTGCAAAAGACCTTACTGAAGCTGGTGCTGAAGTTGAGGTTAAGTAATCTAGCTTACGCTAGGTTCGCTGCCTGAGTAATCAGGCAAGGGCTGGTGATTATTTAATCACCGGCCTTTTTGCGCTATAGAGCGATGCAATCCTGTAACGCAAATAAAATCTAATTTTCTCTTTACTTTCAAGTTGTTACCTATTTTGGTATTGGAAGTGTCAGAGCAAAATAGAACAACAATTTAATGTTGTACATCTTGGCTTAGATGCCAGTTAAGTCTGTTCTTACAAGAACAGGTCGGGTCAAAGATCAGCAAGCTGAGGAACCCCATGGCTTACTCTTATTCTGAAAAGAAACGTATCCGTAAGGATTTTGGTAAACGTCCACAAGTTTTGGATATACCTTTCTTACTGTCGACGCAGTTAGAATCGTTTAAAAAATTCTTAGTCCCTGACGCTGATGGCGATCACGGTTTGGAAGCTGCTTTCCGTTCTGTGTTTCCTATCAAAAGCTACTCGGGAAATTCTGAGCTTCAATACGTAAGTTATCGTATTGGTGAGCCAGTATTCGATGTAAAAGAATGTCAAATTCGCGGTGTGACTTATTCTGCTCCACTTCGCGTAAAATTGCGTCTTGTGGTGATGGACAAAGAAGCACCAGGCACAGTTAAAGACATTAAAGAGCAAGAAGTTTACATGGGCGAAATTCCGCTCATGACTGATACCGGTACCTTTGTTATCAATGGTACAGAGCGTGTTATCGTTTCTCAGCTACACCGTAGCCCTGGTGTATTCTTTGATAACGACCGCGGTAAAACTCACTCGTCAGGTAAAGTACTTTATAACGCGCGTGTAATTCCTTACCGTGGTTCATGGTTAGACTTCGAGTTTGATGCAAAAGATAACCTTTATGTACGTATTGACCGTCGTCGTAAATTACCGGCGTCAATCATCCTACGTGCACTTGAGTACTCAACGGATGAAATCCTAGAGATATTCTTCGATACAACTGCGTTTGAAGTTGCTGACGGTAAAGTTCTTATGGAACTTGTTCCTTCACGCTTACGTGGTGAAACTGCCGCTTTTGATATCAAAGGCGAAGACGGTGAAGTCCTTGTTGAAGCGGGTCGTCGTATTACTGCGCGTCACATCAAGAACATCGAGAAAAAAGGTATTAACCAATTAGAAGTACCGCATGAGTACATCATTGGTCGTGTTGTAGCTAAAAACTATGTTGATGAGTCAACGGGTGAGATCATCGCAAACGCGAATGACGAGCTATCACTTGAGCTAATGGCTGAATTGGTTAAAGCAGGTCACACTAAGATTGATACACTATATATCAACGAAGTGGACAGCGGCGCCTACATGTCAGATACATTACGTATCGACACAACAAGCAACCGTTTAGAAGCATTAGTAGAAATTTATCGCATGATGCGCCCAGGCGAGCCACCGACGAAAGACGCGGCTGAAGCCTTATTTGATAACTTGTTCTTCTCTGACGAGCGTTACGATTTATCAACAGTTGGTCGTATGAAGTTCAATAGCCGTGTAGGTTATGACTCAGATACTGGCCCTGGCACATTATCGAAAGAAGACATCGTAGCTGTTATGAAAGTGCTTATCGCTATTCGTAACGGTGTTGGCGATGTTGATGATATCGACCACTTAGGCAACCGTCGTATCCGTAGTGTTGGCGAAATGGCTGAGAACCAATTCCGCGTTGGTCTAGTACGTGTTGAGCGTGCTGTACGTGAGCGTTTAAGCTTAGGTGACCTTGACGCTGTAATGCCACAAGATCTTATTAACGCTAAGCCTATTTCGGCTGCGGTTAAAGAGTTCTTTGGTTCATCTCAGTTATCACAGTTCATGGACCAAAATAACCCGCTTTCAGAAGTAACGCACAAGCGTCGTATTTCTGCATTAGGCCCGGGTGGTTTAACACGTGAACGCGCTGGCTTCGAGGTTCGAGACGTTCACGTAACTCACTATGGTCGTGTATGTCCAATCGAAACGCCTGAGGGTCCAAACATCGGTCTAATTAACTCATTGTCTACGTACGCACGTACTAATGACTATGGTTTCTTAGAAACACCTTACCGTAAAGTGGTAAACGGTGTAGTTACTGATGAAGTAGATTACTTATCAGCCATTGAAGAAGGTCAGTTTGTTATCGCTCAGGCGAACTCAAACTTGAACGAAAACAATGAGTTTGTTGATGAACTAATTCCATGTCGTCACAAAGGTGAATCAACCTTTATGGGCAAAATGGACCAGCAATATATGGACGTATCACCACAACAGGTGATCTCTGTAGCGGCAGCACTTATCCCGTTCCTAGAACACGATGATGCTAACCGTGCATTGATGGGTTCAAACATGCAACGTCAAGCCGTACCAACACTTATCGCGGACAAACCGCTGGTAGGTACAGGTATCGAGCTTACACTAGCGAAAGATTCTGGTGTAACTATCGTTGCTAAGCGTGGTGGTGAAGTAATGTATGCGGATGCAAGCCGCATCGTTGTAAATGTACATGAAGATGAGCGTATTCCAGGTGAAGCGGGCATCGATATTTACAACCTTACTAAATACACTCGCTCAAACCAAAATACATGTATTAACCAAAAACCAACTTGTATGGTTGGTGAGCCGGTAACACGTGGTGACGTATTAGCAGATGGTCCTTCGACTGACCTAGGTGACTTAGCACTTGGTCAAAACCTTCGCGTGGCATTCATGCCATGGAACGGTTATAACTTCGAGGATTCAATCCTACTATCTGAGCGTGTAGTTCAAGAAGATCGTCTAACGACTATCCACATTCAAGAACTACAATGTATCGCACGTGATACTAAATTAGGTCCTGAAGAGATCACAGCAGATATCCCTAACGTAGGTGAGTCTGCACTAGGCAAGCTTGATGAATCAGGCGTTGTTTATATCGGTGCTGAAGTTAAAGGCGGCGATATCCTAGTAGGTAAAGTGACTCCGAAAGGCGAAACGCAATTAACACCAGAAGAAAAGCTACTACGTGCTATCTTCGGTGAGAAAGCGTCAGACGTTAAAGACAGCTCTTTACGCGTACCAAACTCTGTAACTGGTACTGTAATCGACGTACAAGTTTTCACCCGTGACGGTGTTGAAAAAGATAAGCGTGCGTTAGAAGTTGAAGACATGCAGCTTCGCGAAGCGAAGAAAGACTTCAACGAAGAGTTCCGTATCTTAGAAGCAGGTGTATTAGACCGTGCTCGTAAGTTACTTGTTGACGCAGGTCTGAACGCAGATTCAATTGCATCACTAAATGCTGAAAAGCTGCTTACTCAAAGCCTTGCTGAAGAAGACAAGCAAGCTGAACTTGAGCAACTAGCTGCCCAGTACGATGAGCTTAAAGCTGAATACGATAAGAAGTTTGAAAACAAACGTCGTAAGATCACTCAAGGTGATGACTTAGCACCAGGCGTACTTAAGATTGTTAAAGTATACCTAGCTGTTAAACGTCGTATCCAACCAGGTGATAAGATGGCGGGTCGTCACGGTAACAAAGGTGTTATCTCGACTATCGTACCAGTAGAAGATATGCCATACGATGACAAAGGTCGTACGGTAGACATCGTTCTGAACCCGCTAGGTGTACCATCACGTATGAACATCGGTCAGATCCTAGAAACACACATGGGTCTTGCTGCACGTGGTGTGGGTGAGCGTTTAGAAGAAATGATGAAAGAGCAGCGTGAACTGCACGAAATCCGTAGCTTCGTTAAGAAAGTTTACGAATTAGGTGATTGTCGTCAGAAAGTTGATATCGACTCGTTCTCTGATGATGAAGTTCGTCGCTTAGCTGATAACTTGAAAGGTGGTTTACCGATCGCAACTCCAGCCTTTGATGGTGCTCGTGAAAGCGAAATCAAAGACTTACTAGAGCTTGGTGGTTATCCAAGAAGCGGTCAAGTTACACTTTATGATGGCCGTACTGGCGATCAGTTCGAACGTCAAGTAACTGTTGGTTACATGTACATGCTGAAACTTAACCACTTGGTTGATGACAAGATGCACGCACGTTCAACTGGTTCTTACAGCCTTGTTACTCAGCAGCCGCTGGGTGGTAAAGCTCAGTTCGGTGGCCAGCGTTTCGGTGAGATGGAGGTGTGGGCACTAGAAGCTTACGGTGCTGCATATACTCTACAAGAAATGCTAACAGTGAAATCGGATGACGTGAACGGTCGTACTAAGATGTATAAGAACATCGTAGATGGTAACCATAAGATGGAACCAGGTATGCCAGAATCGTTCAACGTATTGTTGAAAGAAATCCGCTCACTGGGTATCAACATCGAGTTGGAAGAAAATTAAGCCATTTAGGTGCGGCGTAAGCCGCACCTGTTAGGCCGAATAGAATGTAGGGGCGATTGGTTCGCCCTCAAGATTAACCTCCGACAGGAGAGCTAAGGTGAAAGACTTACTTAAGTTTCTGAAGCAACAAAATAAGACCGAAGAATTCGATGCAATTCGCATTGGTCTTGCTTCGCCAGATATGGTTCGTTCATGGTCATACGGTGAAGTAAAGAAACCTGAGACAATCAACTACCGTACTTTCAAGCCTGAGCGCGACGGCTTATTCTGTGCCCGTATTTTCGGCCCAGTGAAAGATTATGAGTGTTTATGTGGTAAATATAAGCGCCTTAAGCACCGTGGTGTTATTTGTGAAAAGTGTGGCGTTGAAGTAACGCTTACTAAAGTGCGTCGTGACCGTATGGGTCACATTGAGCTTGCGAGCCCAGTTGCGCACATTTGGTTCTTAAAATCATTACCGTCACGTATTGGCTTAATGCTAGACATGACACTTCGTGACATCGAGCGCGTACTTTACTTCGAATCATTCGTAGTAACTGAGCCTGGTATGACAACGCTTGAGCGTGGTCAGCTTTTAGGTGAAGAAGAGTACCTAGATGCACTTGAAGAGCACGGTGATGAGTTTGAAGCGAAGATGGGTGCAGAAGCAGTATTAGACTTGCTTCGTGAACTTGATCTTGGCCAATTAATTGCTGAAATGCGTGAAGAGTTACCAACAATTAACTCTGAAACTAAGCGTAAGAAGATCACTAAACGTCTTAAATTAATGGAATCTTTCCACCAATCAGGTAACAACCCTGAGTGGATGATCATGACAGTACTTCCAGTACTTCCGCCTGATCTACGTCCATTAGTACCACTAGACGGTGGTCGTTTTGCGACTTCTGATCTGAATGACCTTTACCGTCGTGTTATTAACCGTAATAACCGTCTTAAGCGTCTATTAGATCTAGCAGCACCAGACATTATCGTACGCAACGAAAAACGTATGTTACAAGAAGCGGTAGATGCGCTACTTGATAACGGTCGTCGCGGTCGTGCGATCACAGGTTCTAACAAACGTCCTCTTAAATCGCTTGCTGATATGATCAAAGGTAAGCAAGGTCGTTTCCGTCAGAACTTACTTGGTAAACGTGTAGATTACTCTGGCCGTTCTGTAATCACAGTAGGTCCTACGCTTAAACTACACCAGTGTGGTCTTCCTAAGAAGATGGCACTTGAGCTATTCAAACCATTTATCTACGGCAAACTAGAGCGTCGCGGCATGGCTACGACTATCAAAGCAGCTAAGAAGATGGTTGAGCGTGAAGTGGCAGAAGTATGGGATGTATTAGACGAAGTAATTCGTGAACATCCAGTATTACTCAACCGTGCACCAACACTTCACCGTTTGGGTATCCAAGCGTTCGAACCTGTGCTTATCGAAGGTAAAGCGATCCATTTACACCCATTAGTTTGTGCGGCGTACAACGCTGACTTCGATGGTGACCAAATGGCGGTACACGTACCGTTAACGCTTGAAGCACAGTTAGAAGCACGTGCTCTAATGATGTCTACAAACAACATCCTATCTCCAGCGAATGGTGAGCCAATCATCGTTCCTTCACAGGACGTTGTATTAGGTCTTTACTACATGACTCGTGATCGTATCAATGCGAAAGGCGAAGGTACTGTATTTAAAGATCCTAAAGAAGCTGAAAAAGCATACCGCAGTGGTAATGCTGAGCTACATGCGCGCGTAAAAGTACGTATTAGCGAAACAGTTGACAATGAAGAAGGTGAAGCAGTTGAGCAAGTATCTATTGTTGAAACAACAGTAGGTCGTGCAATTCTTTCACTAATCCTACCTAAGGGCATGCCGTTTGAGTTAATCAACCAAGCCCTAGGTAAGAAACAAATTTCTGGCTTATTAAACGAGTGTTACCGTCGTCTAGGTCTTAAAGATACCGTTATCTTTGCTGACCAAGTAATGTACACAGGTTTCCACTACGCAATGAAGTCAGGTGTTTCAATCGGTATCGATGACTTAGTTATCCCACCGGTTAAAGCAGAAATCATTGAATCAGCGGAAGCTGAAGTAACTGAAATCAACCAACAATTCCAATCAGGTCTTGTAACGGCTGGTGAAAAGTACAACAAAGTTATCGATATCTGGTCACGTGTAAATGAAAACTTATCACGTGAGATGATGGCGAACTTATCAAAAGACACTGTAATCAACGCGAAAGGCGAAGAAGAAGAGCAATCTTCATTTAACTCAGTGTTTATGATGGCAGACTCAGGTGCACGTGGTAGCGCCGCTCAGATCCGTCAGTTAGCGGGTATGCGTGGTCTAATGGCACGTCCAGATGGTTCAATCATCGAGACACCAATCACGGCGAACTTCCGTGAAGGTCTAAACGTACTACAGTACTTCATCTCAACGCACGGTGCGCGTAAAGGTCTTGCCGATACAGCACTTAAAACAGCAAACTCGGGTTACTTAACGCGTCGTCTAGTAGACGTTGCACAAGACTTAGTAATCAACGAAGACGACTGTGGCACAGAAGATGGCTTAACAATGAAACCGCTTATCGAAGGTGGTGACGTTGTAGAAGCACTTCGTGAACGTGTACTAGGTCGTGTTGTTGCTGAAGATGTATTAATTCCAAATACTAACGAAGTACTTGTTGAGCGTAACGTTATGCTTGACGAAAAACTGTGTGACCTTTTAGAAGAGCACTCAGTGGATGAAGTGCGCGTTCGTTCAGTAATCACTTGTGATAATGACTTTGGTGTATGTGCTAAGTGTTACGGTCGTGACCTTGCGCGTGGCCACATCATCAACCCAGGTGAGTCAGTAGGTGTTATCGCGGCACAATCAATCGGTGAGCCGGGTACACAGCTTACGATGCGTACCTTCCACATCGGTGGTGCGGCATCTCGAGCGTCTGCTGAAAACAGTGTACAAGTTAAAACTAACGGTACATTGAAGTTACACAATGCGAAGTACGTATTAAACACAGACGGTAAGATTGTTATCACGTCTCGTTCAACAGAGATCACTATCATCGATAGCTTTGGTCGTGAGAAAGAGCGTTATAAAGTACCTTACGGTGCGGTGTTAGCAGTACAAGATAATGCAGAAGTTCAAGGTAACGACATCGTTGCTACTTGGGACCCGCATAGTCACCCAATCGTTCTTGAGCACAAGTCAAAAATCTCATTCAGCGACATTGATGACTCAAATACCGAAGCACAAACAGACGAGTTAACTGGTTTAACACGTGTGGTTGTTAAAGACTTAGGTAAAGCGAATGCGAAAGAACCTAAACTAATCATCGAAAGCGATGAGCGTGGTCTGCAAGAAACACGTCTTCCTTCATTCACAACGATTGAAGTAACAGACGGTGCAACTGCAAACCCAGGTGACGTACTAGCACGTATTCCGCAAGAAGGTTCGAAGACTCGTGATATCACGGGTGGTCTACCTCGCGTAGCTGACTTATTCGAAGCACGTAAGCCGAAAGATCCTGCAATCCTTGCAGAAATCACAGGTACTATCAGCTTCGGTAAAGAAACTAAAGGTAAGAAGCGTCTTGTAATCACTCCTGCTGAGGGTGACGCATACGAAGAGATGATCCCTAAATGGCGTCAACTTAACGTGTTCGAAGGTGAGCAAGTGTCTAAAGGTGAGGTTATCGCCGATGGTCCTGAGTCACCACATGACATCTTACGCCTACGTGGTGTAACTCATGTAGCTAACTACATCGTTAACGAAGTGCAAGAGGTTTACCGCTTGCAAGGCGTTAAGATCAATGACAAGCACATTGAGACAATTATTCGTCAGATGCTACGTAAATGTATCATCCTTGACGGCGGTGACACTGAGTTCTTAGCCGGTGAACAAGTTGAAGTAGCACGCGTTAATATTTCTAACCGTGAACTTGAGAAACAAGGCAAGATCCCAGCGAAGTTTGAAATCCAGTTAATGGGTATCACTAAAGCGTCACTTGCAACAGAATCTTTCATTTCTGCAGCATCGTTCCAGGAGACAACTCGTGTCCTAACTGAAGCCGCTGTAAATGGTAAGAGCGATGAGCTTCGTGGTCTGAAAGAAAACGTAATCGTGGGTCGTCTGATCCCAGCTGGTACAGGCTTTGCGTATCACCAAGACCGTTTAAACCGTCGCAAGCAAGGTGAAATCGTTGAAGAGCAAACAGTAAGCGCTGAAGAGGCAACTCAAGCACTTACTGACGCACTAAACGCAGATATCTCTGGAAACCAATAATCTCAGCTTAATCAATAGATTAAGAAATCGTAAGGCAGTTATCTTCTGCCTTACGATGAGTTAAGGTTGACAGGTTAAACTTTGCTCATTAAAATTCCGCCACCCATTTGCCTGCACGTTTTGTAACGAGCATGTAAACAGGGCGGATTTTTTTATTTTTTCAGTAGTAATTTTAATTTCAGGAGCTATTTAAATGGCAACTATTAACCAGCTAGTGCGTAAGCCACGTCGTAGCAAAGTTACTAAAAGTAACTCAGCTGCACTTAAAGCTTGTCCGCAAAAGCGTGGTGTATGTACTCGTGTATATACAACTACACCTAAGAAACCAAACTCTGCATTACGTAAAGTAGCGCGTGTTCGTTTAACTAACGGTTTCGAAGTAACATCTTACATTGGTGGTGAAGGCCACAACTTACAAGAGCACAGTGTAATCCTAATCCGTGGTGGTCGTGTTAAAGACTTACCAGGTGTGCGTTTCCACACTGTACGTGGTGCACTTGACTGTGCAGGCGTTAGCGACCGTCGTCAAGCTCGTTCTAAATACGGTGCTAAACGCCCTAAGGGCTAATGGTTCTCCGTTAGTAAGGCCAAGCACTAAATTTTTAAATTAATTGTTTTGGGTATTGACTCTAAAAGAGCAAACCTGAAGATACCGGAGATACAAAATGCCTAGAAGACGCGTAATAGGTCAACGTAAAATTCTTCCAGATCCTAAGTTCGGATCGGAACTTCTTGCTAAATTCGTTAACGTAGTAATGTTAGACGGCAAGAAATCTACTGCTGAAAAAATCGTTTATGGTGCGTTAGACGTGGCTGCTGAGAAATCAGGCAAGTCGCACCTTGAAATCTTTGAAGCTGCACTTGAAAACGTTCGCCCACAGGTAGAGGTTAAATCTCGCCGTGTTGGTGGTTCAACGTACCAAGTACCAGTTGAAGTACGTCCAGTACGTCGCAACGCATTAGGTATGCGTTGGTTAGTAGACGCTGCACGTAAGCGTGGCGAAAAATCTATGGGCTTACGTTTAGCTCAAGAAATCGTTGACGCTGCTGACAACAAAGGCACTGCGGTTAAGAAACGTGAAGACGTTCACCGTATGGCTGAAGCGAATAAAGCATTCGCTCATTACCGTTGGTAATCTGCCCTTAACCTTTAAGAGGATCATATGGCACGTACAACTCCACTTGAGCGCTATCGCAATATCGGTATTTGCGCTCACGTAGATGCAGGTAAAACCACCACAACAGAACGTGTTCTGTTCTACACGGGTCTTTCTCATAAGATCGGTGAAGTACATGATGGTGCTGCAACTATGGATTGGATGGAGCAGGAACAAGAGCGTGGTATCACAATCACTTCTGCTGCAACAACGTGTTTCTGGAAAGGGATGGACGCTCAATTTGACGACCATCGCATCAATATCATTGATACGCCAGGACACGTAGATTTCACTATCGAAGTAGAGCGTTCTTTACGCGTACTAGATGGTGCGGTAGTTGTTCTTTGTGCTTCATCTGGTGTACAGCCGCAAACTGAGACAGTTTGGCGTCAGGCGAACAAATACGAAGTTCCTCGCATGATCTTCGTAAACAAAATGGATCGCACTGGCGCTGACTTCTTAACAGTTGTGGACCAGGTGAAATCTCGTCTTGGAGCAACGCCTGTTCCAATTCAGCTACCAATTGGTGCTGAAGACGACTTTAAAGGTGTTATTGACCTTATTAAGATGAAAGCCATTAACTGGAATGCCGAAGATCAAGGCATGACTTTCACTTATGAGGCCATTCCGGCAGAGCTTCTGGAGCTTGCAGAAGAATGGCGTTCTCACATGGTTGAGAGCGCTGCTGAAGCATCAGAAGAACTAATGGACAAATATCTAGAAGGTGAAGACCTGACCGAAGCTGAAATTAAAGCAGCTTTACGTCAGCGCACATTAGCAAACGAAATTGTTCCAATGACGTGTGGTAGTGCATTTAAGAATAAGGGTGTTCAAGCTGTGCTTGATGCTGTTATCGAATATATGCCTGCGCCAACACAAGTGAAACAAATCCAAGGTATCGTTGAAGATGGTACTGAGGAAGAACGTCCTGCTGATGACAACGCACCGTTTGCCGCACTTGCTTTTAAGATTGCGACAGACCCGTTCGTTGGCACCTTGACCTTCTTCCGTGTTTACTCTGGTACTGTTAAACAGGGTGATGCGGTATACAATCCAGTTAAAAGTAAGCGTGAGCGACTTGGTCGTATCGTTCAGATGCATTCAAACTCACGTGAAGAGATCAAAGTAGTCTACGCAGGCGACATCGCAGCGGCTATTGGTCTTAAAGACGTAACAACAGGTGAGACACTGTGTGATCCGAACTCAATCATTACGCTTGAGCGTATGGAGTTCCCAGAGCCAGTTATCTCTGTTGCGGTTGAGCCTCGCACAGTCGCTGACCAAGATAAGATGGGTATCGCGTTAGGTAAACTAGCGGCAGAAGATCCGTCTTTCAGAGTACAAACTGACGAAGAATCAGGCCAGACTATTATTTCTGGTATGGGTGAACTTCACCTTGATATCATTGTCGACCGTATGAAACGTGAATTCAGTGTTGAATGTAACGTTGGTAAGCCGCAGGTAGCATACCGTGAAGCTATCCGTTCAGCTGTTGAAGTTGAAGGGAAGTTCGTACGTCAATCAGGTGGTCGTGGTCAATATGGTCACGTCTGGCTTAAACTTGAACCGATGGATATTTCGGAAGATGATGCGCCAACTTACGAATTCGTTAACGAAATCGTTGGTGGTTCAGTTCCTAAAGAATACATCCCTGCGGTAGACAAAGGCATCCAAGAGCAAATGGCTCAAGGTGTGCTTGCTGGCTACCCATTACTTGGCGTTAAAGCGACTTTATATGATGGTTCATTCCATGATGTAGACTCGAATGAAATGGCATTTAAGATTGCAGGTTCAATGGCGATGAAGAAAGGTGCGCTTGAAGCAAACCCTGCTCTTCTAGAACCAGTAATGAAGGTTGAAGTTATCACTCCTGAAGAAAACATGGGTGATGTAGTTGGTGACTTAAACCGTCGCCGCGGCATGATCGAAGGCATGGAAGAAGCATTCGGTGGTCTTAAGCAAATTAATGCGCAAGTACCACTTTCTGAAATGTTTGGTTATGCAACTGATCTGCGATCTGCAACACAAGGCCGTGCATCTTACTCTATGGAGTTTTTGAAGTATGCAGAAGCCGCTAAAAACGTTGCAGATGCAATAATTGCAGCTCGCGCTGTTATATGATTTAGCTTGTCTGGCCCAATAGTGGGTCAGGCGTTAATTTCTTTATAGGAATTTTTTAAGATGGCAAAAGAAAAGTTTGAACGCGTAAAACCGCACGTAAACGTTGGTACAATCGGCCACGTTGACCACGGTAAAACAACTCTAACAGCAGCAATCACTAACGTACTTGCAAAAGTATACGGTGGTGTAGCTAAAGACTTC
>NZ_JACDWV010000210.1:0-303 GCF_016464105.1 Pseudoalteromonas sp. bablab_jr010
GAAAGCATTAGCTTGTAACTAGAAACTTGTAACTAGAAACTATTTGAATGCGGCACTAGCTCAGTTGGTAGAGCGCAACCTTGCCAAGGTTGAGGTCACGAGTTCGAGCCTCGTGTGCCGCTCCAATTTCTCACCAAAAGAAATTGATATAAGTTTCAAGGGGAAAGCATTAGCTTGTAACTAGAAACTTGTAACTAGAAACTATTTGAATGCGGCACTAGCTCAGTTGGTAGAGCGCAACCTTGCCAAGGTTGAGGTCACGAGTTCGAGCCTCGTGTGCCGCTCCAATTTCTCACCAAAAGA
>NZ_JACDWV010000024.1:0-418 GCF_016464105.1 Pseudoalteromonas sp. bablab_jr010
AAGTATAGAAAGGTTTATATAAATAATACAAAAGAGCTTAATTTTTATATTGAGCAAGGAGAAACGAAAAGAGGTATACCTAGCAATGATAAATTGCCTTTCTTTAACTGGGAGGTATTAAATACAGAGTTGTCAATTCCACGTAATTATTATGAGATGGATGCACAAGCTAGTTTTGTAGATGATAACTTACTTGATTTAGGTAAATTAAATATATGTTTAAGTTATGGATATTACATGATTACAATACAAAGCTATAAGTTCAAGCGCTTTAAATATCGCTTTAGTCGTGAACCTTTAAGGTTGGTATCACCAACATCTGTATTTCAGCTAAGTATTGCAGTGATATTGCATAATAATGAATATGCTCGCCAAATTTATACGTTATTTCAAGCAGGTTACATGAAGCACTGGGTGA
>NZ_JACDWV010000025.1:0-19495 GCF_016464105.1 Pseudoalteromonas sp. bablab_jr010
CTCTCGCTCCAGCTTGAAAGCAAAACTATTTGCTTGTCTAGCCCTTCGGGCACGCTTCCGTTCCAGTTCGTCGCAGAGCTCCTCTCGCTCCAGCTTGAAAGCAAAACTATTTGCTTGTCTAGCCCTTCGGGCACGCTTCCGCCCCTAGGTTGCAGTTCCTACGTACTGATTTTATTGTTATTTTTTTAATGTTAAAACATAAAGCCTACACTGTAGGAGGTGTTTTAACGCCGAACATTTTGAGTATGTTCACGGCTAAAGCCGTTCCTACGTATTACCCGTTCTGTAGCAGGTGTTTTAACGCCGAACACTTTGAATATGTTCACGGCTAAAGCCGCTCCTACGTATTACCCGTTCTGTAAGAGGTGGTTTAACATCGAACATTTAAAGCATGCTCACGGCTAAAGCCGTTCCTACATAAGCGTCGCGCTGGAGCACGATTTATAAACTGATTTCTTTATTTTCTACACTTACACTTATTTGTTTATTCAGCAAATTAATGAGAAGTATGCTGCGCATATCGCCATCTGGCTCTTGGTAAATAGCCTGTACGTTTTTAAATGACTCTGTATTCAAATAAACAACATCCCCCGTTTTTGGTAACACAGAAGTTATCTCACACATATCATTCATAGATTTGAGTTGAGCAATCAACTGTTCTGAGACAAGCTGAAATTGCTGGCCGTATGTTACAAAGCCACTTATGCCTCGAGTATTTTTTACCGCAGAAAAGTTACAGTTTTTCGTACATAACTTTATGAATATATAATTAGGGAAGAGAGGTGATATTCGAATAGTACGGCGCCCTTTAGCAATGCGCTCTATTTGGTGTTCAGGAATGAAGACTTCAAAACCTTGGTTTTGAAGGTTAATTTTAGCTCTTTGTTCTTGTTTTGATTTACAAAAAAGTAAGTACCAACTTTCCATAGCCACACCTAAAATACTCATGTTCCTTAAAACCAATCCAAAAGGACTGGTTTTTATGAGCCAGCGATTATACGCAGAGAAGTTAGGTGTGTCTATTAGAAACGGATTAAATGTATGATTTATTAATTTGCTGTGCAATTCTGGTATTCTCATCACAGCTGAAGATAAACTTTCTTTTTGGAAGAAAACCCTTGATGCCTAGAAAGGAAATAGCTTTACAATTGTAAACCTCGACCCATAGACTCACTTAGCGTGTTTTTTAAAGCCTTTCATCGCATATACGCCAAAAGTGTAGGTGGCTCTTAATAAGCCAAGCTTTTCTACATCTCTATAAAATCGCCATTGATATGATAAAATTTTAAGTTTATTAGCACTCATACCTACTCCAACACGGTAGCGAGCAAGAGGCTCTCTCAAACAATATGCTGCTGGAACTTCTTTTAAAATATCTAACCATAGCCCCATATCTTGTCGCTTACGAATTAATGGCATATATTTTTTTCCAAGTTGCTCAGCATCGTACATCGCGGTTAAACAACCTATAACATTGCTATACATTAATTTGCTATAAGTTGTACTCTTTGGAGGAGTTACGATCCCAGCTAGTTTATTACCTGAAAATTTTTGGTAACTTGTATAAGTCAAAGCATGATTATTTTTTTGAGCAAACAAAACCTGCTTTTCTAACTTTTTAGGTAGCCAAAGATCATCAGCATCCAGAAAAGCAATATACTTACCCTTTGCATTCTTTATAGAGTTGTTTCTAGCAGCTCCAGCTCCTTGGTTCTGTGGTTGAATAAATAATTTAACCCTAGAGTCAGAATCAGCATATTTTTTAGCAATAGCAACTGTATCATCTGTTGAGCAATCATCTGTTATTAACAGCTCCCAGTTATTATAAGTCTGGGCTAGAACCGAGTTTATGCTTTCAGCTAAATACTTCTCTGCATTGAAGGTCGGCATAACAACCGAAACTAAAGGCTTCATTTATTATCTACCTAAACCAAACAAGACCACTTTGATAGTTTTCAAAAAGATCTTCATATCTAAAAAAGTGCTATGATGTTTTATGTAGTGAATATCGTATTTATGCTTCCAGATAGCATCATTTAGCGAAGCGCCATAAGGGTAGCTAACTTGTGCAAGACCTGTTAAACCTGGTTTTACGGCATGACGAAAACGGTAATATTGAATCTCTTGTTCAAGCTCTTTGATAAAAACTTCCCGCTCAGGCCTAGGTCCTACCATCGACATATCCCCTCTTATAACATTAAATAGCTGTGGCAATTCATCGATTCTGGTTTTTCGTATAAATGCCCCAACCTTTGTTACTCGAGAGTCATTTTCGCTTGCCCATTGTGCTCCGTTTGCTTCAGCATCAACTCGCATAGAGCGAAATTTGACTACATTAAACTCAATATTGTATTGCCCAGTACGAGACTGTCTATATAAAACAGGCCCTTTGGACTCGAGCTTTATTAAAATAGCTGTAATCAAAATTATTGGAGACGTCAAAAAAAGCAGCAGTAAAGCCGACGATAAATCAATAAACCTTTTTGCTCTTTGAGTGCGTTTTGTTGATAAAATTGAAAAAGCTTTTTGGTGTAAAAAGTAACTACTTTTTAATAATGAAACCTCTGTATAGCCAAACCTTTCATCAAGATAACTTACCAATGGCTCAACCCACGCACCTAGCTCAGTTGCTGTTACCAAAAACTCTCTTTGATGGTCAGAAAGGTGAATATTTTCATAATGAGTTATGATTTTTTCATCAAGATTAACTAAAGAGTAATCATTGAAGTGCACTTTAATTTCATAATTTGATAAAACACTTCTAATCGCTTCGACTTGCGCTTCTGGGCAATAAACGTATATTTCACTTGTATTATAAGCATACTTAGGCGCCTTAAAGGGCTTTCCATTTTTTAAATTTTTAATCATTAATAATATTCTATAGAACAAGCTAGAAGAGAAAAGTGTCAAAGTCATTAAGTAAGTAACTCCATGTGCTATATCTATGCTTAGTAGCCTCATTGGCAGTTATGGTTTATACAACACTAGATGACTACATCAGCATTGCCACAGCAGTTGTGACACGAGATTACCTATTTAATAAAATTGAAACAAAATACATTTAGTATTCAGTTTAACTATTTATTACGCATAAAAGAAAACCACCCCAAAGCATAAAAACATATCCTTGTAAAAAAACTGTTACCTAATGTAAAAACTTTTTAAAAAGTGCGACTGCATTCAGCAAAAATTTAAAGAGCGGTATTATACACTAAATTAATATGTTTTAAAGAAAGGGAAAGCTCTACATTTTTTATTTTCTGATGTAAATTCAGGTGAATTGATTAATTAACAACCCAAACATGAAATGAATGGATTAGGCCTATTTCTATAACCGAAAAAAGCCTTTGAGAGATGTAAAAACACAGGTAAATGACTGATAAGCTTTGATTTCTTTATTAATAAGTTTTCGGCCATAAAAAGCAAATAAAATAGGTAGGCCCCACCAGCCAAAGACTCTTTTGAAAATTGCTCCTTTTGAGATATTTGTTAGTGGGTTACTAAAGTCACCTCCAGATGTCACTTCTCTATGAATAGAAGTTACAATAGGTAGATACTGTCCTTTCCCCCCTCTTGATAAAATATCAGCTAAAAAAACATTCTCCTCTCCAGACTTGTATTTTGCCCCAAGCCCAAATCGAGAATCAAAACCGACTCCTAAGTTTAAAACATTTTGCTTATTGATGATTATTTCTATCGAGCTTACTTTCATAATGCTCAGATTAGAGTGATTAAAAACTTGACCCGAATAGCTCTTTCGCTCCTGAGTTTCATTTATTGCATATTTCGTAGTTATAAAGTCATTACCTGCACTTTCTAGTGCAGAGAAAGCTTCAATTGCGCCTTCAGGCACGACTTCAATATCGTCATCAGCAATCCAAATTAGGTCAGCATTTGAAGATAAAATTCCTAGCATCCTACTTTTAGCCAACCCCCTGTCATTTGAATAAACAATATCGTACGCCTCTGTGTACTCATTCTGTTTTGAGCATTCAGCTATTTCAAATAACTGGCAAACTATAGTTGACCTGATACTTGTAGACTCAAAACATTGCTCGGCAAGCATTTTTGTTTTTTCTAAATTACTAAAAACAGTAGAAATAACTAATTCTCTTTTCATAATACTCTTCATGACTAATTGTTCTATATTAAGCGATTTAGGAGTTAATTAGGTTGAGGGTTGTGGGTTAATTTTCAAGTCTTTAAAAAGTAAATACGCAAGAGCCATAAAGAACCACATTACAACGATAAATAATGCACTGGTAGTGAAAAAGACCAAGGTCATAGTTATAAGTGATAGCCAATATTTCTTCACACATAAAAAATAGACAAAAGGGACCATAAAGATTGCCCCACCTATCAACCCTGTTGATACAAATGCTTCAATAAAGCCGTTTTGAGTAGAGATAACTGTAAAGCTGTTTGTAACATCATAATGGTAAATACCCTCTATGCTGTTACCTATTCCCGTGCCAGTCATATTGTTTTCGAGTACTAATTTTAGCTTTGTGAAGGAATCAAAAATCCGCGTATTTGATGAGCCATCTGTGCCACTAAACACCCCCATTAATCGCTTCAATAAAGCAGAATCCGGATTCAGCAGTATAAGAGCAGGAAGAGCAATAGAAATAAATACTACACTTCTAATTTTAGCCCGAATACTCCCACTCAATATCTTATAAGCTATTAGAATAACGATTGAAGCTATTCCTGCAATAGAATACGTAAAAAACAAAGCGGATAATATTAGTAACCACTTTCTCTTAGTAATTATCGAAACTCTATTCACTATTTCAAAAGAAATAATCAAGCCTATACATGCCACCATAAACCAGGAGTACCATGAAGGCTCTTCAAACACTCCACCAAACCTAGTGTAAAACGTATAGTCATAAACATTGAGCCATTCTTGTCTAGATGATTGATCGCCATGTGGTACCAAATTCAAAAATGGAGCTTTATTGAGATAAAATAGAGCAACAAATACAAGCTGGACAATGCTGTGAAAAATAACGATAGATAGCAAAGCGCCAATGGCTTGGAACTGCTCCTCCTTACTTTTCAGCCATAGTGGCAGGCATAATAGTAAAGCCATTGACACCAATATCCGCAAACCAGTCCCTAGAAAACCTGTTACTGTAAAGTAGTCTTCATAAATTAGACCTAAAGAAGAAATTAGCGATACCAGTACCCAAACTAAAAAAACTACATTAAAGTCATTAATGACCACACTTCTGAACTTTAATAGCGATATAAATATAAATAGCATAGCCCCAAAGTCAGCAACTGATAAAGGCCCTACAAGTCTTAGTGTATACAGTGACAAAAGTAGCGTTAGGATGAAAAATATTGGTTTAGTATTAATGGGCATATCTAGCCTTCACAGAGCTTCATCTAAAACTTTTAACTGTATTATGTAGTAATCTAAAAAATGGCAAACAATGTTGAAAAGCAATTAATACCTGTTTTCTTTTAGAGCTATGAGGGAGCTCTTTTGATTTATTAATAAAGTACTTAGCAAGCCCATATCTTTGTTGTGAAATAGCTTTTAATGCGTTCGCAATATATAGATTTAATTTAGCAATTTGATAATCATCATAATTATCGTTATCTTCAGCTAGCAAATTATAGCAAGAAGCTAACTTTGCAACCTGCGACTTAACTTTTTCCTCAGGTACATGCTTTTGCGATACACTCCATGAACCAACAGCATCTACTCGATAAACAACTGTTACATCAGGAAGATATAAAGCTCCTTGGGGCTTAGAACCATTTATTTGGATAAAAATATCACCAACAGGAGCGCTTTCAAACCAACTTGGTAAGCTCTCCATCACGCTTCTTCGCATGAAAATACTGGCAGTAGGAATCAAAGCTCCACCACCTATAATAATGTCACTAAACGAAAAAACTTTTACTTTTTCGTTATAATTAGCGGTTTTATTTACTTGTCCATTAGGAGCTAATGTATAAGCTGATGTAAAACACAGTTTTAAGTCTGGGCATGCAAGTAAACCCTCTAATTGCTTTTGTAACTTTAGTTCATCAACCCAAAAATCATCTCCTTCACATAAAGCAATGTATTCACCACGACTTTTTCTCAATGCAATATTTTCTACTTTAACATTACCCTTAGAGTATTGGTTTTCTGTTTGGTAGATAACTTTGACGATACTTGGATAGCTCTGCTCATAAGCTTTTAATATATCGCTTGTTTTATCAGTAGATGCATCATCATGAATTATTATTTCAAAAGCGTATTCTGTCTTTTGAGCAAGAAATGAGTTTATAGCGTCGGCGATGTAATCTTGTTGATTAAAACAAGTACAAATTATACTGATATATGTTTTATCAACATGTTTCCAAAATGATTTTATCTCTTGCTCTGTTGGCAGGGGGGTTAGTTCTTTAAACATGTCAGACCTTGAACCATATCCACTGAAAAGCAAGGAATGTTACATACACCCATTACATCTAACCTTTCTGCAAATGAATCATCAATAAAGATTGCGTTTTTTTCTGTTATAAATTGAGACTTAGGTGCACCATCTGTTATATGAATAACTTGATCAAAAAGCTGGGAAAGCCTCATATTTTTTAAGGTTTGATGGATATCGTCCGCATGACGTGTGATTAAAACCACTTTAATATTTTTATTTATACACTGAAAAATGAATTGCACTAATTTGTCGTTGACTTTATCACCGAAAATTAAACAATCATCAAAGTCAGTATAAAGGACATTAAAATTTAAGTTTATATCAAACTGATATGCTAAGTTTCTAAAAAGCTTAATTTCCAAATTATTTTTTAAAGCTTTTACTGGAATACCATTTGAGATAAAAAGCGACATTTCGGCAAAATTAATACCGTTCATTCTGCTCGTGATCATTGATCCAGCGATTCGAGTTGCAACTTCTAGTAAACAAAGTTCACCGAGCGAATCTTTTTTCACTTGAAAAAACCAAGCTCCTTGGAGTTTTAAAGATTTGTTTATTTTCTCAGCGAATGAATAAAATAAACTATTGTCATTTACTAATTCTGTCTCCGTTGCAATACCGTTTCTCATAGCATTGCGCTTTCTGGCTTGAGCATATTGAAGCTGGTTATCTGCATCACTGATACAGTCAACAGTGAACTCTTCTCCTGGTAAATATTCACAAAGAATATCATCCTCGGTAACATCTAGAAGTTCACTCGCTTTCGTTATAAGTTTTGTTCCAACACTTCCTTGCCCAATATTAGGTTTTACGAAAACAGGAAATGACTCTACTTCATTCTTTGAAAGATATGTTTTTGGGACTTTGACGACCTTTTCTAGCGCTTTGTAAGTTAGAGACTTTGATCTGCATACTTTATTTGTTTCGTAGCTTGAACTGATCACTTGTGCACCTAATGAGTCAGCAAACTCACTTAATTTTAAAGATGCTGAATCATGCGCTGGAAAAATATGAGTAATCCCATTTTCTTTAATTAAGCTAGTAATTACATCTATAAAATCAGGCTCATCAATAAATGGAATACCTACAATGTGACGAGCACGAGGGATCTCAGTAAAACAATCAATACCATTAGCACCGTAAAGCTCTACACCTTTTACAACAGATAATGATCTGACAATTTCTTGCGCAACTTCAGTACCACTAGGTACAACTAACACCCTATTCATCGCCAAAAAGTTTCCTCATAATGTATTGCTTTATCTATTTCTTCTTGAGTAGGTAATTTCTGCCAGTCACCGTAGCGGCTTTCTAAAAACTTTTCAGGCTCTGTAGGGGCGCGAAATTTAAATTCTTCAAAATCGATATATTCTGTTTGTGTGAACAAAGTTGGTTGATAATAAATTCGACCAGCATCGGTGTAATACTTACCTTCACTAGCGTTCGCACGTAAACTTAGCATTGCGAAGCCAAGCTTCTTGATAAAATTAGATTTTTTTGCAAAAGATTTACGAATTAGCCAGCTTGATACTTTAGTGAAAAGCTTATGGGTTTTAAACTTAAAAGCATTATCAGGCAAACAGTAAAATGGATAAATATCCACACATAGGCCAATATCTTCTCTACTCATGGTGTGGTTATAAACGTCCCATTCAGTCTCTTTTGAAGTCGTTTTTGTTGATTTGTCAGTTACCCTTAAAACCCAGTCAAAGTAATCATCTGATGCAAGTGAAAGAAAATGGTATTTAGATATTTTGCTTAAAACATGAATTGCCTTTTTCTGGTAAGTTGCGGGAATAGCTATATCGAAATCATCATCCCAAGGGATAAAACCTGAATGACGAACAGCACCAAGCAATGTTCCATATGTAAGGATGTAAGGTATCTTGTGTTCATCTAGAGTTTTTGTAATATCAACAGCCATAGTAAGTAACTGCTTACGGATATCTTCACTGCTTAATTTAGAGTCCATATGTTACTCGCTATAGTTCAGTTGTTTAATAATTTCAATTGCATCATTTAGACTTTTTTGAACTTTATCCAAGTCATTTTTCTTTAATTCAGCTATTAAAGTTTTGATTTCAGAGGTTGAGATACTTTTAGTTCTTGGTAAATATACAACTTCGCATAATGATTTAAGAGAATCAAAACGTCCCTCCCAATCGTCTCCCATTGCAAAAACATCTACATTATACTTTTTAATATCAGTCTCTTTTTGTTCCCACGAATGCTCTGGAATTACTAAATCTACAAATTTACATGACGAAAGTATTTCAGCTCTTTCTTGATATGAGAAAAACGAACTTTTGCCTTTACCTTTGTTAAATTCATCAGATGAAAGACCAACAATAAGCTTATCCCCCAACTTTGAAAGCCTTTCAAGAAGTCTTACATGTCCAACATGGAACAGATCGAATGTTCCGTAAGTTAATATGACTTTCACTTTTTCCCCCCACGACTATTCAAAATCGTATCAATAACTCTTTGCTGTTGTTCCAAAGTAAGATCAGCATGAATTGGTAAACATAAAACTCTATTAGAAATATCTTTAGCTATTGGCGTATCTGAATATTCACTTTTGAACACTTCAAATTCACTTACAATCGGATAAAAATAGCGTCTAGCAAAGATATTATTTTCTTCTAACTTTAGGGCTAGTGTATCTCGGTCAATTCCAAATTTATCCACATCAATAATTATTGGGAAATATGAATGATTAAGGCTGACCTCATGATTGATTCGCAATGTCGATAGGCCAGAAACATTTACGAGACTTTGTTGATATAGAGCTGCAATTTCAGAGCGTCTTTCAATTGCAGCATCAACTTTTTTCAATGATGCCAACCCAAATGCTGCTTGAATCTCATTTAATTTTGCATTCATACCACATGCTTTAATTACAGTCTCCGATTCAAAGCCAAAGTTTTTCAATTGGTCTAATTTATCTTTTTCTTCTTGGCTTTTACAAATCACAGCACCACCTTCTATTGTTGAATATGTTTTCGTAGCGTGAAAACTCAAAATAGACAGATCTCCATAATTTAAAATTGATTGCTCTCTTTCTTTTACACCAAACGCATGTGCTGCATCATAAATAACTTTAAGATCATATTTTTTCGCGATAGCAGCAATCGTCTGATTATCACAGGGGGTACCATAAACATGCACCGGTAAAATTGCACATGTATTATCTGTTATTGCTGCTTCAATACAACTAGGATCCAAGTTCATGGTTACTGGATCAATATCCACAAATACTGGTTTTAAGTCATTCCACATAATTGCATGTGCGGTGGCTGCAAAAGTGTATGGTGTTGTTATTACCTCACCTTTTAATTCTAACGATTGAAGAGCTGTTATTAGTGCAAGTGTCCCATTTGAAAATAAACTGATATAAGGCACACCTAAATACTCACAAAGCTTTTTCTCTAACTGTTGATGATATATGCCGTTATTAGTCAACCATTTACGATCCCAGATATCTTCTAAGTAAGGAATCACTTCTTTCAATGGTGGAAGCAATGGTGAAGTTACCGTAATTTTATCCATTTAAGTTAAACCTTTCTTCGTAAGATAATATTTAGAATTTGCGTGTACAAATCTCGTTGAAAGACCCTTGCTGAGGCAATATATATTAGCGGCATAGTTATTAATAAAAGAAACAACTGCATGTAGCTATTTAAGAGGAGTACAGAAACGATACTTGTGACAATAAAATATGAGCATAAAGCACTCAACGCAACCATCAACCAAATAGGCGCCAGTGCATTTAGTTGATCACGTATTTTAAGCTTACTAAATTGACCTGTATAATATGAATTAATAAAAAAAGCTAAATATGTATGGATAAGCATCCCTATACAAATAGCCTTAATACCAAAAGGTATTGTTATAAATAATATTAAAACAATGAATGCTTTTTTTATAACTTCAAGCTTTAAAAAAATATCTGAACGACCTTTGACCTGTAATAAGTTTAAATTAATAGCATGGATAGGATACAACATAAAAGTGAAACTCAAGATCGTAAGTAAATCTGCGGCTTGTAACCAGTCATCTCCTAGTACAACTTTAATAAACGGCTTTGCAATGATACCTAACCCAGCCATAAGCGGAAAAATAACAAAAGCAGCCATTCGTAGCGTTAACTTGTAGCTGTATTCAAACTTGTCAGTTTCACTTTGTATATTACTTAACATAGGATAAGTAACTCTTTGGACTATCGTGGTGAAAGTCATTGCAGGAACACTAGCAAGTTGATTCGCTTGAGTAAAAATACCCACTTGAGTTGGGTTAAATTGTTTACCTATGATTAACTGATATATATTTTTAAACAAAGTATCGAGCATTGCCGCAAGCAATAATTTGTAACCGAAACCAAATAAATAACTGAATGACTGTATATTAAATGAACTTTTAGGTAACCAGGGATGAAATATATTTAATAACACCATTGTTAAAAATGAGTTTATTAGTATTTGATAAACTAAAGCCCAAACTCCATAGTCGAAGTAAGCTAAAGTAATAGATACTACACTACTAATAAATACAGCTGACAAAGAAGCTTTTGCTTGAGTTTTAAAGTCCATTTTAATCGTCAATTTAGCTTTTTGAACCAGCGTAAAACTATTGATAATTATAGATAAACCTAAAACTTTAATTAGAGCTTCAAGCTCTGGCTGCTCAAAGAAAACAGCTATCTGATTTGCGCCTATAAATAAAGCTAAATAACAAAGTAAAGCAACTAAAATGTTAAATTGGAAAGCAGTTGAAAAATCAATTTCTGTGCGTTCTCTTAGCCTAATTAAAGCCGAGCTGAAGCCACTATCAGATATCACCTGGCTTATGGCAATAAAAACGGTGAGAATACCAATTAAACCAAAAGCATCGGGCCCTAAAAGACGGGCAAGTAACAACATTACGATTAGTTGAATAGCTTGAACACCCAACCTTTCTAGAGCACTCCACTTCAACCCATTTACTGCTGTTTTCATATATCTTTTAGTAAGCCTGAAAGATATTGCCCGTAGCCGTTCTTAGAAAATAGTTTTGCACGCTCTTTAATACAATCAGCAGAAAGCCAACCATTATTAAAAGCTATCTCCTCTAAACAGGCTATTTTATAACCTTGTCGTTTTTCAATTGTTTCAACAAAGCTCGCTGCCTCTAATAGGCTTTCATGAGTACCAGTATCTAACCAAGCAAAACCACGCCCAAGGATTTCAACGTTAAGTTTATTTTTTTGAAGATACATTTCATTAAGTGTTGTTATTTCTAGCTCACCACGATGAGAAGGCTCAACTTTTTTTGCTGCTTCAACCACTGAGTTATCATAAAAATATAACCCTGTTACCGCATAGTGAGACTTCGGCTTTGCTGGTTTTTCTTCAATTGAAATTGCCTTTTGCTCATCATCAAACTCTACAACGCCAAAGCGTTCAGGATCTTTAACTTGATAACCAAAAACAGTTGCACCATTACCACTTTGAGCATTCTCAACAGCATGCTTAAGTTTAGGGGAAAAACCTTGCCCATAAAAAATATTATCGCCTAATACCAAGCATACATCATCATTTCCAATAAACTGCTCACCTAAGATAAATGCTTGAGCTAGCCCGTCAGGAGTGGGTTGGACAGAATAGCTAAGTTTGATACCAAACTGCTCACCAGTCCCAAGTAAACGATGAAATGAGTCTCTATCTTCAGGTGTAGTGATTAAGAGAATTTCACGTATCCCTGCTAACATTAAAACTGATAAAGGGTAATAGACCATTGGTTTATCGTAGATTGGTAGTAACTGCTTTGATACCCCCATAGTAATAGGGTAAAGTCGAGTACCTGAGCCACCCGCTAAGATTATGCCTTTCATTATTAACTATTCCCTTTTAATTGACCAAGGCGCTCACGCTTACAAGAGCCATCTTGAACACTCTTACACCAAGACTGATTATTTAGGTACCACTTAACCGTTTTTAACAGGCCTGTTTCGAATGTTTCTTCTGGTTTCCATCCCAGATCCGAGTGAATTTTTGAGGCATCAATAGCATAGCGTTTATCATGCCCCGGTCTGTCTGCAACAAAAACAATCTGTTCCGAATATTTCTTTTCTTTTGGAACAAGGTTATCCAGTATTCCACAAATACTCTGGACAACTTCTAAGTTTTTCTTTTCATTATGACCACCAATATTGTATGTTTCACCAACTTGCCCTTTTGTTACAACTTCATATAGAGCCCGAGCGTGATCTTCAACATACAACCAATCTCGAATTTGGTTCCCTTCCCCATATACAGGCAAAGGCTTACCTTCTAAAGCGTTTAAAATAACTAATGGGATTAATTTTTCAGGAAAATGGTATGGTCCATAGTTATTTGAACAGTTAGTTATTACAACAGGTAAACCGTATGTTCTTAACCAAGCCCTAACAAGGTGATCGCTTGATGCCTTTGATGCAGAATACGGGCTACTTGGAGCGTACGAAGTCTCTTCAGTAAAAAGAGGAAGTACATCTTCACAATTAGGCTCCTCAAAATCGTCTGGGTGTGGCAAATCTCCATATACTTCGTCTGTTGATATGTGATGAAATTTAAAAGAATCTCTCTTATCTTTATCAAGGGTCGATGTGTATTCTCTTGCTACTTCTAGCAATGTATACGTGCCTAATATATTGGTTTGAATGAACTCTGACGGACCAGTAATTGATCTATCAACATGGCTCTCTGCGGCCAAGTGCATTACAACATCAGGCTGATAAGCTTTGAAAATACGCTGCATCTCTTTATGATTACATATGTCATGACATTCAAAAAAATAGCGCTCACTTTCTTCGATATCTTTCAAAGATTCCAAGTTGCCTGCATAGGTTAATTTATCAACATTGATAACTGAATCAGTTGTATTATTTATAATATGACGGACTAGTGCAGAGCCAATAAACCCAGCACCACCTGTTACTAATATGTTCACAAAAACCTCTAAGCTAAGACTTTATCTTTTATCATTAAGATTTACGGCGATTATTTGATATATAAAAGCGTATTAAAACTATAAAAACACCGATTACGCCGGCAAAAAATGTGCTTACAATAACTATTAAAGCTCGTTTAGGTTTTAATTTCTCTTCGGGAACAAGAGCTGGATCGATAGTCTTGAAAACATACTCATCTCTGACGTTAGCAAACATTATCGTTTTCGCCTGCTCCTCTACTAATTTATATAAAACGACTCGAATATCAGCTACATTAGTTTTTTCAATTTGTGCCATTAAAAACTCAGTGCTCTTCGTTGCTTCAATTACATCACGCTTTTTCATGGTAAGATTAATATCTTCTATTAACCAATTTACCCATTGTTGAGCAATGAACGGAGAAAAATGCTCCACAGCAATAATTATCATGCCTGAGTCTGGATCTTTTGTAGCACTGACTATTTTTATAAATTCTTTATAAGCTTCCTGAGTTGATGGTTTTGGTTTAAATGGGAACTCTACTTTTCTGACCCATTTTTGATCCACTTCATCATAAATATTTTTATCATAGATAACTGTATTATCGATGGAGTTCCATGATTCGATCGCCATTAAATCAGGCATAATACTGTGCTTTTCAATAAACTCAGAAATGAACTTTCGTGACTTGAGTATAGCTAAAGCAAGATCAGTATTATTGGAACCTGAATCCCCCAAGTTAACGCCAGCCAAACTAGCTAGACCACCAAACTGACCTGCTAAAGCACTTAAGCCGTTTGACTGCTGTTGCTCAGCTGGCGCCAGCAATGCCTCAGAGCGATATATATTTGGTTGGTAAATAGCATAAACCACTGATAATAAAGATAAAACAAAAGTTACCGTTATAATCAGCCACTTCCCATTCATTATTACCAAGAACAAGTCATATAAATCTATCTCACCATCTATTCGACTATGATTATCAGACGCAAAATTTTCTTTCATATTTATCTCAATTGAAGCTGCTGAATTAAACTAAGCTACTAAACATGCAGAGCTTATATACTACTAATTGCAGCTAAAGCTACACCTAACTGATAAACAATCTGCGTTGCTGTGCTCCACAGTGTTAGGTTATCCATATAGTCAGAGTTCATAGGGACAACAATAGTATCGCCAGCCTCTAATAACTTAGAGTCATTCACAGCGAACCAAGTGCCAGTATTTGGTATAGTCACAGAACCATTTGCTTTGATTATATAAATACGATCCTCAGCAGCGCGCTCCTTTAAACCACCACTAAGATCAATATATTGATCAACACTGACTCCAGGCTTAAATAAATGAGAAGTAGTATAGTTCACTTCGCCTATTACACTGATTGAATCACGCTGACTTGGGACATAAAGCGTATCACCATTTTGTAACACTAGATTTTGTTTATTCTCTGCAATGAGAGGTAAGTCAATGACAAGCCTTCCTACTGCTTCAACATTAGCTAAATCAAGCAAGAGCTTATTCATTTCATCATAAGATAAGCGGATACTGCTAACTGACTTTTCGAAGCTTTTTGTAGCAATATCTCTTCGTAAGTCTTCAGCTAGTTTAGCTAATTGCATTTGCTCTTGTTGACGAATCGATTCACGAGTAAAAATAGCAGCATCGGGCTCAGCAAATTCAGAAAAGCCACCCGCACGTTCAAGTAAGTTGGTTAATGTTTCTCCACGACGAATGGTATAAACACCAGGAAATTTAACTTCACCTTTTAGCTCAACTTTTACGTTTTCTTGCCAGTTAGGAATAGAGAAAATATTTATACTATCTTTACTTCTAAGAGTTTTATTTTCAACTTTGGTACCCAACATAGCCTGAGCTAGATTAAATTTGATGTGTTCAACTTTAGAGCCTTCCCCCGCAACAACACGAGTTATTTCAGCTTGCTCAGTGTAAGCAGACTCCAACAAACCTCCAGCTGCAGAAATTAGTTCATTAACTTCACTACCTACAGTTAAAGGGTAAATACCCGGATAGGTTACATGACCATTGATTTCAACTAGCTGCATTGCATTATGCACTGAAGCCTGCTGCTTTAGCTTTGCAATAATAGGCTTTAATAAAGTGTATCGACTAAAAGCAGCATAATCCTCTGGCTTTAGCTCTACCTCTTCTTCTTTTGCTTTTCTTTTTGAAATTTCCGCAATGCTTAGCTCTTTTTCTTCCTCTTTTTTAAAAGGATCATCAGCTTTTAAAACACCTACATACCTTTCAAACTCTTTTCTCTGATATTCGTGCCACTGCTTTACTTTGACTTGCTGCTGCTGTTGTTCAACAGTTAGGGCCATGTTGGCAAGCGCGGCTTCTTCAGCTTGTTTTTCTTGGAAACGACTAAAAACAAAAAGTTTATCATTTGCTTTTAGTTCTAAATCATGTTGTTTTGCTTTAACTATTGCTTGGGCAATATCGAATTGATAAACCTCAATATCGCCAGAAATGTTAATTTCTCGAACAAGTAAGCCATAGCCTAAATCAGCTTGAGGAAGCAGGTCACCACGTACGGAAGTTAGAACATCAGAAATGTGCTTACCTTCATACCATTGATAATGACCAGGTCGAGCAACTGCACCAATTAGGCTAATACTGTTTTGGTATTGTAAACTGACAGGGTTAAAACGAATGCGGTCGCCATCGCGAGGAATATAATTAATTTGATTTCCGCTAAAGTCCACTGATAATACTTCTTTCATGTTATTGTTATTGAAGCGTTCAACAATTGCTTTTTTAGCGTAAGCTTGCGGTTTTAAACCACCCGCCATTTTTAATAACTGTGCTGCTGTTTCACCTTTTTTTAGCTCAAAAATAGCAGGACGTTTTACTAAGCCTTCAACAGCGACTTGAGAACCAACTGATGGGATGAACACGACATCACCCGGCTTTAAAATAATATCGTTACTGCTATCACCATTAATCAATAAATCATATAAATCAAAATTAGCAACAACTTTGCCGGCACGCTTTACTTGAATATTTCGTAAAGACGCTATATCTGACACACCACCGCTTACAAAAAGGGCGTGCGAAACTGTCGCAAGAGAGGAAACACTATAGCTACCTGGTTTATATGCTTCACCCAAAACAAGGATGCGAATACTGCGTAATCGACCAACGGAGATAAACGCTTTAACGCCAATCACTTCTTGCTCAACTTTAGCTTTGATGAGTTCTTTAACCTCAATAAAGGTTAATCCTGCGACCTGTACAGGGCTTAAGTTTGGAATATTAATTCGGCCCTCTCGATCAACAACCAGATCGTAACTTTCACTTTCTTTGCCGTAAAAGTTAACTGTTAGCTCATCTCCACGACCAATTAAGTAGGTATCAGGAACGGCCGCATTTTCTGTTGGCATGAATGAAGTTGGTTCGCCTGCAAAAATATCATAGCCAAAAGGCTCTACTTCACTTTCTTTGGGAGCGAAACGTTCTTCATCGGTTAGCGGCTCTTTTTCTTTATCTAAACGAGGTTGAATGGTTGATTCAGTTTCTATTGTCTCTTCGTCAGAAGATTTACCTGTAATCGTAGATAAATCGACTCCATACTGTCTTGCAAGCGCTTCCTGTTGAGCCTTTGGGAGCTTTTTGAATTGCTCAATTTGAGCTGCAGTAGGAGTAAATGCCAATACCGATGAAGTGGTTAGAAACAAAAAAGTAAGGAATAATCTTTTAAATAACATCACAAGTAGGGATATCCATAGTTCTACAGTCAAAAAGATTGTGTATTCTACCTGAAACTCAAGGAAATAAAAAAGGGACTTTCGTCCCTTTTTGTCATTAAATTGTCAACAAAACGATTTATTTAGTTAAAAACTGTAAACTAGCGTTAGTGACGTTTCTGTATCTGTGTTTTCTTTATCATCAGCAACGTCTGAGTTGTGAGTGATGTTGTAAGCTACTTTCATTTGTAGTGAGCCGTTGATTTTAGCAAGGATTGCAGACTCTGAACGCGTTTTAGTGTTGGTATCACCATATTCAACTGATACTAACTGAGTAAAACGTGCGCTGTCTGAAATCTGCCAGTTATAATCAACTTTACCTAAGGCGATTACTTCACCGTCGCGCTCACCAGCAAGTAAGTCACCGTTTTCATCAACTTCAGTGCTGTCGTCTGGGTATTGGAAGTACTTATAACCCGGACCGATTTCAGCGTTTAGCCACATATCAGAACGATCGATTAGGCGTAAACCATAACCTGCTGAGATTACTGATTCGTTGCGATATGCACCAAAGTAATCAGATACGTGCGAGCCGTAGATGAATAAGTGTGAGTGCTTTTCGTTTAACTTGTAGTTACCTTGTGCAGAGATTGAGTACTTTTCGTTAGTACGTTGTGTTTCTTTAACACCGTCGTCGTTTTCGATCTCATCTTCTTTATAAAGACCGTCTAACTTGTACTCGTTATTCCAGTTTTCTAGGTTATGTAAAACCTTAACACCACCTTTTAGTGTTGTTGTTTCAGTGTTACCACTTGTAATAATGGCACCTAGTTCACTGGTTACATCCCAAGTTTTAGTTTCATCTGCTGCGAATGCGCTAGTTGCAGTGCTTGCTGCAACTAGAATTGATAAAGCTTTTAATTTCATTAAAAAATAACCTTTACTACTTGTGATTAATCTTCTTTATGCAAATGAACATCCATTTGCGGGAATGGGATCGTGATATTTGCGTCATCTAATGCGATCTTAATGTTTTCCATTAGATCGAAGTACGTTGGCCAATAATCTGATGAATTAACCCACGGGCGAACTACAAAGTTCACACTTGAATCTGCAAGCTCAGACACAGCGACTGTGTATGCTGGATCTTTTAATAAACGAGTTTCTTTATCTAATACTGATTTAAGAACTGCTTTTGCTTCTTTAAGGTCTGCATCGTAACCCACACCAATTACTAAATCGATACGACGAGTTGATTCACGAGAGAAGTTTGTAATTGGGCTGCCCATGATTGATGAGTTAGGCATGATAATTACTTTATTATCTGGTGTACGTAATTCTGTAGAGAAAATTTCGATTTTCTTAACAGTACCCGCTTTACCACCGGCTTCTACATAGTCACCTGATTTGAAAGGGCGAAGTAGGATGATTAAAACACCTGATGCAAAGTTGGACAGTGAACCTTGAAGTGCTAGACCTACAGCTAAACCAGCCGCACCTAAAATAGCAATGAATGATGTTGTCTCAATACCAAGTTGAGATAGTGCCATTAAGATAGTTGCTGCAAAAACAATAGCATATACAATGCTTGCTACAAATGAACCTACGGCTTTGTCTACTTTCTTTTTATCAAATGCTTTTTCAGTCATCCCTTCGCAAAATTTTGCGATACGACCACCGATGAAGAAAATGATTAGCGCAAGAACAGCCTGAACGGCGTAATGTATGATTAAACCTGAATTCTCATTGATCCAGTTCATTATAGTATCCATATTCTCTCCTGAAGTTCATTATTAGCATAACGCTGTTCAAATTATATATGATCTTTGGTTAAAAAATCATTAAATTACAGCCAAACTAAAAAATGAGTAATTGCTCAATTGCAAAAGTCGCAAGTCTAAATACCGAAACTGAACACTAACTGACTAAACCTGCTTTTCTGAATTTTCTGAAGCAAGTAAGTTTTTTTTACTTTTTTTAATTTAGGGGGTTCACAAGCCTAAGTTAATTATGTAATATGCGCGCCACACCAAACGAGGTGTATCTCAGTGGCGGCTGTAGCTCAGTTGGTAGAGCCCCGGATTGTGATTCCGGTTGTCGTGGGTTCAAGCCCCATCAGTCGCCCCACTTCTCCCCTTATGTAAAATCCATATATTTCCCTAAATTTTTTTCTTATTTAAATTTCAAGATTTAGTTTATCTTTTATATCTCTTTTCAGTTCTAAAAGCCGTCAGCTTTCAGCTGTGAGTTTTGAACCGAACCGTGTCGTTTGTAGGTAATGCATGTAGGAGATGTATGGACTCCTCCCCCAAATAGGGTGAGTACGGTATAAAGAGATTGGACAATTACTTTTACCAATAAGGAATCCATACATGTCAAAATTTAACCTAATTAGCATCGAC
>NZ_JACDWV010000003.1:0-608 GCF_016464105.1 Pseudoalteromonas sp. bablab_jr010
CGTCGAACCAAAGGCTCAAATCGTTGGCACAAAACTAAACAACGCATCAATAAACTACACGGTAAAATCTCAAGGCAAAGGCTCGACTTTGCGCACAAAATTTCACGACAGATAATCAATGAAACTGATATAGCGTGTTTTGAAGATTTAAACGTAAAAGCGATGCAAAAGTTCAATGGCAGCATGGTTGCCGATAACGTAATGGGGCTGATAACTCAGCTTTCAAAATACAAAGCTGAGTTAGAGGGTAAGTTGTATCACGAAATTGGTCGATTTGAGAAGTCCACTGGGATCTGCTCAGAGTGCGGCCAAAACCATGTTTTAACATTGAACGATAGGTATTTCACTTGTGTAGCTTGCGGAACGTATCAAAACCGTGATCTATCGTCGGCTAAGAGCATAGAAAAGACAGGTGAATTAGATTTAATTGCGGCTGGCATCGTCGCAAGGGTAGCACCCGTATCTCAGGAGAAACAATCCGTTAAAACGAAAGTCTTCGAATTATCGAAGTTGGATTTTGGATCTGAGAAAAAAGAAGCAGCCTAGCCGTTAAGCTAGACTGTAGAAGCCCAGTGATCAGAGCGAAGCGATGTCGCTGGGTAGTTCAC
>NZ_JACDWV010000026.1:0-7692 GCF_016464105.1 Pseudoalteromonas sp. bablab_jr010
AAATATGCGTCGATATGAATACGATAAAACATTCCTGTTTTACAAAGATATGGCTTCTCTCCTCAAGGAAATTAAGCCATTCGAGGAATTTAGCTGGATTAAAGCGTTTGATTCTGCTGCTGCTCAGCAGGTTGCTCGCGATTTAGAAACGGCTGTTAAGAATGCTTTTTCAAAGGTTCGTTTGCAGCGCTTTCCAAAGCATAAAGTCACATACAAAAAGAAAAAACTTCACAACGACTCGTTTCGAGCCGTCAATAATTCCAATTGCATTCGAATCGAAAATGGCGCTATAAGCATCCCAAAAGTCGGTAAAGTGCCAATCGTTCTGCATCGTGAGCTCGTGAGCAAAATTAAGACCGTCACTGTTCAATATCGTCACGGAAAATGGGAATGCAGTATCACTCAGGAAGTGGAATGCAAAACGGCTAAACAAGTTTTGGAAACGATCACTGGCTTTGACATCAACTCAAAGCAAACGGTGGTTGGTTCGAACGGTTTCGTGGCCGACAATCCGAAGTTTTTAAAGCAAGCAATAGAGAAGTTAAATCAATTGCAACGCCAGCTTGCACGTCGAACCAAAGGTTCAAATCGCTGGCTAAAAACAAAACAACGCATCAATAAATTACACGGAAAAATCTCAAGGCAAAGGCTGGACTTTGCGCACAAAACTTCACGACAGATAACCAATGAAAATGATATTTTAGTGTTCGAAGATTTAAACGTAAAAGCGATGCAAAAGTTCAATGGTAGTATGGTTGCAGATAATGTGATGGGTTTGATCACTCAGCTTTCAAAGTACAAAGCTGAGCTAGAAGGCAAGCTCTATCATGAAATAGGTCGTTTTGAAAAATCCACTGGAATTTGTTCGGAGTGCGGGCAACGCCATGTTTTAACATTGAATGATAGGCTTTTTACTTGTACGGCTTGCGGAGCGTATCAAAGCCGAGATCTAGCTGCTGCTAAAAGCATAGCTAGTACAGGTGAATTAGATATAATTGCGGCTGGAATCGTCGCAAGGGTAACACCCGCATCTCAGCAGAAACAATCTGTTAAAACGAAAGTCTTCGAATTATCGAAGTTGGATTTTGGATCTGAGAAAAAAGAAGCTGCCTAGCTGTTAAGCTAGACTGTAGAAGCCCAGTGATGAGAGTGAACCGATGTCGCTGGGTAGTTCACCGCTGATTCACATTGTTGCTCGGTAAATTTACCAATATGACAATCATTAGGTTTAACTTCTAGGTAGTTAGCCAACTGTCTGTACACATCAACTCTTGCAAAACCATACTCTTTCCAAAGTACATCTAATATTTTGTGTGCCTTTTGTCTTGCGCTTCTAGTGCCGGCATTAGCCAGGGTTCCTTGAGGTAAGTTATCTCCTTTGTGCACTGCAACGTATGAATCACATCCTGATTTGTAGTTTTCACAAAGATAAATTAAACCGTGATCTTTACCTTTGAATATGTGCTTTGATTCTGAAAGTGATGCTAACCCGGAACAGTATTCACATCGAACTTTGATGTCCACTGCAGCTCTTGAGTTTATTCCCATCACAATATCCTCCAGAAAGTGGATGAAATACATTCGCATCGATTTTTCAGCTAAGTCAGTTAAGTAATTAGCTTTATGCTTCAGCTCCCCTATAAGTGCCAGAGATAGAGCTTCATGCCGGTGATCAGAGAGCAACTTGCTTAGTTCATTTACATAGCTATACGTAGAAGCATCAACTATTCCAGACTTAGATAGTTGCTCTTGGACCAGTTTTTTTAGATCGACTTGGTTTAAATAAATCACAGCTTTGCCTTGTTTTAGTGTTTGTATGTCTTCCATTAAACCCTGGTTAAACAATTGCGCTGGAATTCAAAAAAAACTCAATTTTCTCGATTTTAATCTCTGCCTCAATTTTTTTGCGTGAAATAATGAGTGGCATAAGGAGGTGTAAATGAACCCAAAAAAATCAATACCAGTCTCCCAATTAGCCCTTTATTACTCAGATAGAGAATTATTTAGGAAAGCTAAAGGTGGTGCATTCGATAAAAAACTGGCTAAAAGAGGCACGCGAGAGCACGCCCGGGCAGGTAAAAGTTCAAATCTAATACGCGCTGTGTTTTTAACTATTATAGGTTTCATATGTTACTTATTATTCAAATTTTCCTAGTTTTCTCTATCGTAGTGATCGTACTTATTGCAAAAGGGTATAGCGTTAAGAGAAAGCTACAAGTGCCTCTTTATTATCTATTTCTTGGTGGTGATGTTGGGGGGCGAAAACCAATAAAGGTAGAAAATAAGAATCTAGTCGGTATGCCAGATGCCCTATTCTTCAATCTATTAAAGCTTAGGTTTGTTGTATGTGAGTTTAAGTCTCGAAACTATACTGGAGTAAATTTATATGAAAGAGCTCAAATTACATTGTATATGGGAATGCTGAACAAATGGTATCTACCTGCACCGCAAGGTATTGTTGCATATGGTTTTGCTGTTCGAGTGAGGTTTAATAAATCATTGTTCAATGAAATTTGCGGTCTTCGAAAGCAGTGCTTAGTTGAATTGGGCAAGTTTTAACTTTTCTTATATGGAATATAGCTGTGAATACACATTTTTGTTCGTGTGGTAGCCTATTTGAGCTTACATTACAGCTTAGACGCATAGGCTTTAGCCTCATCTGACTGGCAGCACATAGTCGAATCCTGCTTTCAGGTAATTTTCGTATCCAAAACGTCGAAAACCACCTTTATTGGCGGTGGTCGCGATGGAAAGAAAGTTTTGGGCATAAATGGCTTTATAACTTTGAATACCTTTAAATGTTTTAAACCCATTTGAATGAGCTTTATCTTGTTGGCTAGTTCTGCTTCGCCACAGTACCTATAAGCTATGGATTTAAAGGAATAGTTGTATTTGTCATTTTAGCCAACAATCCACCAATTCGTTTGCGCATTTCACGCCTATCAATAATAATGTCTATAGAGCCATGCTCTAAGAGGAACTCACTCCGCTGAAAGCCCACAGGTAATTTCTCCCGAACAGTTTGTTCTATCACGCGACGTCCAGCAAAGCCGATAATTGCCTTCGGCTCGCCAATGTTAATATCTCCTAGCATGGCTAGACTCGCTGAAACTCCACCCAATGTTTGGTCTGTTAATACAGAAAAATATGGTAAGCCTTTACTGGATAACCGATTTAACGCAGCACTAGTTTTTGACATTTGCATTAACGATATCAGAGATTCTTGCATACGAGCGCCACCACTGGCAGAAAAGCAAACTAATCCACAATTTGCATCTACAGCAGCTTCAACTGCCTGAACAAAACGTGCACCTACAACTGAGCCCATCGACCCTGCCATAAAAGAAAACTCGAATGCACAGGCAACAACAGGTAAGCCCATAAGTTTTCCTTTCATCGCAACTAAGGCATCCCTTTCCCCAGTACTTTTCTGGGCTAGAGCAAGGCGTTCCTTGTAGCGTTTCAGATCCTTAAAATGTAGAAAGTCTTTCGGTTCAAGTTCACTCGCGATCTCAATTCGCTCTCCTTTATCTAAAAAGCTGTCTAAGCGGCGGCATGCTGACATCCTCATATGATGATCGCATTTTGGGCACACCTCTAAATTTTCTTCGAGGGCAATGCGATATAATATCTGATCACAGGATGGACATTTAGTCCATATTCCCTCTGGGATAGAAGCTTTACGTGTACTGATTATATTCTTCTTATCTAACAGTTTTTCTAACCAACTCATCGGAAACCTTTTCATATAACTTTAGTGATAAGTATTGTATAGGCCTATTTTTGGTAATAAAGTGTGCTTTATTGGTTTGATAATCCAATATTATGGGATTAAATAAGATGCTTGATAAAATTGACCAGCAGTGGCTAAAAAGTTTTCACTGTGTCTATGAGAACAACAGCTTCAAACGTGCTGCGGAATTTTTAAGTTTGCCTACATCAAATATCAGTCGTCATGTTGCTTTGCTCGAAGAGCGACTGGATATACGACTATTTAACAGAACCACACGCCGAATCGCTCCAACAGATGCAGGAGAACATCTCTACTTACGCACACAGCCATTGTTTGACAAACTTAATGATGCTCTTGAGGAAGTGACACAGCACTCTCATGAGGTCGTTGGGCAGCTTAGAGTTTTAATGCCAGACTCGCCTGCTTTAGCTCAAGCAGTCGTGTCTTTTTGTACCAAGCATCCCTCAATTTCACTATGTTGCGATACAAGTATCAGCCCGAAAGAGGATTTACTTGATGGGTTTGACGTGATTTTAAGTTTTCACAGAGGAAAGCTCGAAGATAATAATTGGGTAGCTAAGGAGATAAAGCGTTGGCCAAGCTCTGTTGTGACATCCCCAAAACTCTTAAAGACCTCTCCCAGACCTTTTCAGGTTACCGACTTGAAACACGTCCCATGTATCAATACTTTTACTGCGTTACATGGAGCACCTTGGGTTTTCAAAAATACTAAAGGTGAGCTTATTACTCAAAAAGTACAGTCTTCATTTAAGGTCAATAGCGGGCATCTCGCTAAATCTGGCACATTAGCTGCTCTGGGGTTTGCTATACTGCCCACCGAATTCTGTCGTAATGAAATAGATGCTGGTTCTCTGGAAATAGTAAAAATGGAATATGAGCCTGAAGATTTGGTTTTGTATATCTTTTACGCTTCCAGAAAACAATTGGCAAAAAAGATCTCGATGTTTATTCAACATTTAAAGCACCAAGCAAATTTAGATAGAGGCTGAAAAGTAGAGGAAATAAATCGATAAAAGGATTTGTCTGAACCACTTTTTAGAGTAGGCGCTTGGCTAAGCAAACTTTTATGCAAGAATCAGGCTGCGGAATGCACTAAGAGGATGTATTAAACACCAGCTTGAAACTAATAACAAACAATGTTTTTTAATACTCAGTACAATAATCTGAACAGAGTAACGACTCTATCAAGAAACGGGCATAAATGTGCCGACCAAGATCCGATGAACTTGAAGTTGGACAGAAACAATTTAGCGCCGAAGGATGACTCTGTGCCAAAAGCGGATCTTCACGCCGTTGTAACCAGCTAAAAATAGTTGGCTAGAATTTTGTTAGGTACAATCAAAGCCAACTATTTTTTGTCCGTGTTAACAGCCTTGTTAGCAATTTTTACATCGTTCTCTGAAACACTCTTTCATCCTCACCCAAAGAGAGCATTTTCAATGCAATGACTTGCTTATTTTTATATATTGCTTGCAGTCTTGCTTCAGTAAACGCTTTAAAAACAATGGTCTTTTTATCAAGTAACTCAATTTCAAACGCCGGATCATTTGAATATTGATAAAAGAGTTTACCACTTTTTTGGAATATCTTGCGCTCTCCAAACGTACCTACTATCTGATTGAAATCACTCTGACTTGGCTGGTATTGGCTCGATTTTGCTTTAACCAATGGATAGACCCATTGATGCAAACCAAGGTTTTTACTATTACTTTTGATTAAGGAATTAAGCACCTCTGCATAAGCAACATAAAATGCATTATCACTACTTGTTTCAATATTTGGTTTCACCCCCTTTCTTTCCCAGTTGTCATTTGTTCTTGGATCTACAGGTCGTGTGGATGGTAAAGTGAGAATATAATCATTATTTACTATTTCAGTACTTCTACCATGAGCGGCGCCAGCAGTTACCTCTCCAACAATGGTTGCTCTATTCAAACTTTGCATTGAATAGCTAAAGCCTTCTGCAGCGGATGCAGAATTACTGCTGGTGAGGATATAAAGAGGAGTATCTTTAAACCTAGGACCTGGTACATATGGCGAAGTCCAATCTTGCGTTTGAGTTAACACACCGTTTTCACGGCTTTCAAAAGTTGATAAATGGACTGTATCTAGGTCAAAGAAGTAACTTGCTAAGGAAGTCACCATAAATGGACTACCGCCATAATTGTTCCTTAAATCAATAATGATACCATCGGCATGCTGTAAAAATTTCATCGCATTTTCAAGCGTCTCACCTCCTAAGTGACTGTCAGAGAAAGCTCTTATATCGAGGTAACCAATATTGCCATCAAGCAATTCAACCTTTTTAAAACCATAGTTGTCTATAGGAGTCTCCATGACACGACTATCAGCAAACGCCTCAGTTTGTGCTGACGAACGATAATCTTTCAATTCACTAACCCAATTTGGATCATAAACAACAGAAAGATGTTTATCATTTGCAATCTTGTTTAATTCCAAGGTCATAAATTCAGCAATATCTTCAGATGACTTTTGACGTTCACAACCAGATAAAAATACTTGCGAACGTATTAACTGAGCTAACCTTGTTGCTGTATTTTCAATGACGTAGTTATCTTCAAGTTGTTTGGCAATATTTTGTGACACATCATAACAATCTGCAGCGCTGACATAATTGCATAGAACGAGTGAGCTAACGATGAGGGGTTTAAAGACTTTATTGTTCATATTTTCCTGAAATTTTAATTATTGTTTTTTAATAACGTTCGAACACACCAAAAGGGGTTAAAAGATTTTCTAAATGCTAAATTAAATTGCTAACGCCTAAATCAGGTGCGGCCTAGGCGTCACCTGGATTTACTTGTTAGCCTCCTGCATGATTTCACCAAATGTTAGAAACTGCCTGATTGTAGGAAAATCCCACTCATTTAGCCCTAAAGACATCAGGTGCTTAAGGGCTCCATCTTCAGGACAATCGCTGAGCTCATCTGGGTATGTACTGACAAACCAACTCCAGAAGATCTTTGCTTCGAGAGGAATTTCACCCGAAATATTTTGAAGCATTAGTATTGCATCAAGCATGAAATCAGATGTAAATCTCTCAATTGGAGCGATATTTATCTTTCCTTCAGGATCTTTATCTGCATGTTTGAAAAAATTATAAGGTTCATTGACAGTTCTTACATGCTTCCTGAATTCCTCTCTCGTCATGCCTTTTGGGTTCTTGACTACACTTACTATTCCTTGCTCTTTGCCCACATCAATTAACACCTGATGAGCAGATGCAATAACAGTATGAATCACTACAAAATCACGTAACTCAAAAAACAGAGTCACTGCTTCAGTAATCTGTCGTCTAGCAACTTCTATCTTGTCAATCCAAATTGGTTGCATTTTACTCCTTGGAAGCTAACAATTTAATATCGACTCATTGGGTCGTTTTTCTACCGAGCCGCGGGTCATTTTTATCATTGTACCAGTTCTACCACACTAACTAACTTGTTGCTACAGATAAACTTTTAATCATTATAGAGATTATGAAAAAGGTAAAAACGACCAAATGGGTTGTTTTCCTGAATATAGGAGAAACACATAGCAATTGGACACAAAATCAGTGTTGAAAAATAATTTTCTAATGACCGCTATTCGCTCAAAGCCGTCATTAGAGCATTCACTTTAACTCATTTTGGGGCGTGCGACGTGAAGTCGTATGAAGCGCTGTTCACCGCTTAATGAGTGAACCATCTGTATCACCAGATGATCCTAGGAGCCTGAATAAAGTAGCGGCTCTGACAATGTAACGAAGGTTGGTATGCGCCAATCGGGATCTTAATCGTGAGAGGACGATCCTCCTGATAACCACAAATCGGGTGAGTGCTAGGCCGTCAGTATGATGAACATAAGTGAATCCGCGTAAGGTGCGTTATATGATGAAACAGCGGAAGTGGTTAATACGCTGTAGCCAAAAGGCGCGAGAG
>NZ_JACDWV010000027.1:0-264 GCF_016464105.1 Pseudoalteromonas sp. bablab_jr010
CGCGATTGGGTTGAAAAGAAACTACTTCAACTTGGTCGTATATTTTGTATTGATGTTTGTGCTTACGCAGTTATGAGTAACCATACTCATCTAGTACTTCATATTGATATAGCAAAAGCAAATCGTTTGAATAATAAAGCGATTCTGATTAGATGGCACAAGTTATTTAAAAGTACATTCCTTTGCCAACGATTCTTAAATGGCGAATTGCTAACAAAAGCAGAGCTCGCTGCGGTTAATGCCAGAGTAAATTTATATCGAGAA
>NZ_JACDWV010000028.1:0-303 GCF_016464105.1 Pseudoalteromonas sp. bablab_jr010
AAAATGGGCCTTTGGGTAAGACCCGAAAACAACACCGCTCGGCTTCAAACTGACAGATCAACATTTAATAGCACAAAGAGGATAAGAGGCACTTCGCTGAAGAGATAGTAAAAAAATGATCCTGTGGTTCCCTCATTTTCTTCTTATTCACTTCTCTTTGTTAAAATATTTTCGGCACTGAAGTACCTGCTACAAAATGGGCCTTTGGGTAAGACCCGAAAACAACACCGCTCGGCTTCAAACTGGCGCTCAACATCTAATAGCACAAAGAGGATAAGAGACGCTTCGCTGAAGAGGAAGAAA
>NZ_JACDWV010000029.1:0-96451 GCF_016464105.1 Pseudoalteromonas sp. bablab_jr010
TGATCAAACTCTTCAATTAAAAGTTTTTTGAAACCGAAGTTTCGTGCTCAATGAATTCTGTATAAATTGACTATATAGTCACTCATAAGAAATTGAGACTCTAAATTTGTTTGCGTCATCTAGCGAACTAGAATCTGCTGTTAGAACTCAACCTGTACGAGTGCCCACACAGATGATTGCTTTATATTGTTAAAGAACGTTTGAGACACTTTTGCGTCTCAAGGGCTGTGCATTCTACGCAAGCCGTTATTTTTGTCAACACTTAATTTTGAGAAAAGTTTATTTTTTCAAAACTCAGTTTTACTTGACTCAACCAACTCGTCGTTTTGCTTTTTTGTAAGCAGTCCGCCGTGTCGGTGGATGCGCATTATAGGGAGATCCGAATTGAGATCAACTGTTTTTTGAAGTTTTCATGAAAAAAATGACTATTCGCGCAAAATACGAACGAAACGGGTAAAAATAGCACTAAATTACTCGTATTATGGCTATTTAGGCAGTGTTTTTTATAAATGAGCTTGTATTTAAGTTGTATAGAAGGTGATTTAACTATAAAAGAACGCGAATTGATCTTTATATGTGATCTTAATTGCTGGGTGCTAGGTGCTAGGTGCTAGGTGCTAGGTGCTTCAAGATTGCATGGTAATGTTTGGGGTTGATAGAGCTGTTTTATTGATAGTGAATTTTTAGTAGTGAATTTTAGAAAGTAAAAAGCCGAGCATAAGCTCGGCTTTTTGGTGTCTTTACGACTTACTCTGCAGACTGCGCGTCTTCTTGAACTTCTTCGTTTGTCGCTGGGCGACCAACTAGTTCAATATAAGCCATTGGTGCATTATCACCAGCACGGAAGCCACACTTAAGAATACGAGTGTAACCACCAGGACGGTCTGTATTACGTGGACCGATTTCGCTGAATAATTTACCAACTACTTCATTATCACGCGTGCGAGCAAACGCTAAACGGCGGTTTGCTACACTGTCAGTCTTAGCCAGTGTGATTAAAGGTTCAATTACACGGCGCAACTCTTTAGCTTTAGGCAAAGTTGTTTTGATGATTTCATGTTTCACCAAAGAACCAGCCATGTTGCTGAACATCGCTTTGCGATGGCTGCTGTTACGGTTTAATTGACGACCACTCTTACGATGGCGCATGACCCTATCCTTCTAACTAAACTAATATAGTGATTTAGATTATTCAGCTAGGCTTGCAGGCGGCCAATTTTCTAGGCGCATACCTAGAGAAAGACCACGTGAAGCTAGCACGTCTTTAATTTCAGTTAGAGACTTCTTACCTAAGTTAGGCGTTTTAAGAAGCTCAACTTCAGTGCGCTGAACTAAATCACCGATATATTGAATTTGCTCGGCTTTCAAACAGTTTGCTGAACGTACTGTTAGCTCAAGATCATCAACTGGACGAAGCAGAATAGGATCGAATTCTGGCTTCTCTTCTTTCTCTTCTGGCTCAGTTACATCACGTAAATCTACGAATGCATCTAATTGCTCAGCTAAGATAGTAGACGCACGGCGGATCGCTTCTTCAGGATCTAGAGTGCCGTTTGTTTCCATATCAATGATTAACTTGTCTAAGTCTGTACGTTGCTCAACACGGGCTGATTCAACCGAGTACGCAATACGTTCAACTGGGCTGAATGATGCATCAAGCAGCAGACGACCAATTGGACGCTCATCGTCATCAGAGGATAAACGACTAGATGCCGGCACATAACCGCGACCGCGCTCAACACGAATACGCATGCTGATCTCGCTGCTATCTGTCGTAAGGTGACAGATAACGTGATCTGGGTTGGCGATAGTTACATCACCATCGTGCTGAATATCAGCCGCAGTCACAGGGCCTACACCAGATTTAGTCAGGGTCAGAAAAACTTCATCTTTGCCTTCTAAAGTTACTGCTAGACCTTTAAGGTTTAACAGAATTTCAATGATGTCTTCTTGTACGCCCTCTTTCGCGCTGTACTCATGCAATACACCGTCGATTTCTACTTCAGTTACTGCACATCCAGGCATAGATGATAACAGTATACGGCGTAAGGCATTACCCAAAGTGTGACCAAAGCCACGCTCTAATGGTTCTAAAACTACTTTAGAACGCGTTGGGTTGATAGCGTCGATATCGACTAACCTTGGTTTTAGGAATTCGGTAACAGAACCCTGCATTTTATCCTCTCTTAACTCTTAACTTTACTTAGAGTAAAGTTCGACGATTAGTTGTTCGTTAATGTCCGCAGACAGATCTGAACGCTCAGGTAGGCGCTTGAAGCTACCTTCCATTTTCTTACCGTCAACTTCAACCCAAGTCGGCTTTTCACGTTGCTCAGCCAACTCTAGAGCAGCGATGATACGTGCTTGTGTTTTTGACTTCTCACGAATTACAACAGTATCTTCTGGAGTAATTACGTATGAAGGAATGTTCACAACACGACCATTAACTAAAATCGCTTTGTGGCTTACTAACTGACGTGCTTCAGCGCGTGTGCTAGCAAAACCCATGCGATATACAACATTGTCTAAACGTTGCTCTAAAAGCTGTAACAAGTTTTCACCTGTATTACCTTTAAGGCGAGCAGCTTCTTTGTAGTAGTTACGGAATTGCTTTTCTAATACACCGTAGATACGACGTACTTTTTGCTTTTCACGTAGCTGTAAACCGTAATCAGATAAGCGACCTTTACGAGCGCCGTGCTGACCAGGTGCAGTCTCAAGTTTACACTTAGAGTCGATAGCTCTTACGCCGCTCTTAAGGAACAGGTCAGTACCTTCACGACGACTCAGCTTGAGCTTAGGGCCCAAATATCTTGCCATGTTATTTCTCCTAACCTATTGTTAAACGCGACGTTTCTTCGGTGGACGACAACCATTATGAGGGATTGGCGTCACGTCAGTGATGTTAGTGATACGGTAACCAGCAGCATTCAAAGCACGTACAGCAGATTCACGACCTGGACCTGGACCTTTGATGAAAACTTCTAGATTTTTTAAACCGTATTCTTGAGCAGCAGTACCTGCACGCTCTGCAGCAACCTGAGCCGCGAATGGAGTAGATTTACGTGAACCACGGAAACCTGAACCACCTGCTGTTGCCCAAGATAGTGCATTACCTTGACGGTCGGTAATTGTTACAATAGTGTTGTTGAAAGAAGCATGAACGTGAGCCATACCATCAGCAACTTGCTTTTTAACCTTCTTACGACGAATTGGTGCTTTAGCCATAATCTACCCCACCTTATTTCTTGATAGGCTTGCGAGGACCCTTACGAGTACGCGCGTTAGTCTTAGTACGTTGACCACGTAGTGGTAACGAACGACGGTGACGTAGGCCACGGAAACAACCAAGGTCCATAAGGCGCTTGATATTTAATGTAACTTCACGACGAAGGTCACCTTCTACAGTGTACTTGCCAACTGCTTCACGCAATACGTCAAGTGTTTCGTCTGAAAGTTCACCGATTTTTGTGGTCTCGGCGATACCAGTCGCTGCTAAGATAGCCTTAGAGCGAGTCTTACCTATGCCATAAATAGCAGTTAAACCGATAACTGCGTGTTTATGATCAGGGACGTTAATGCCAGCGATACGGGCCACTAACACATCTCCTATATTTGAATTTGGTAATCATCTGTTTGAAAAGCCCGTAAGGATACTCAAACGAAGACCAAATCACAACTAAAAACACAGGCCGAGTAAATAACTCAGCCTGCACGACTGTTTAATTAGCCTTGCCTTTGCTTGTGCTTAGGCTCACTGCAAATTACGCGTACTACACCAGCACGTTTAATAACTTTACAGTTACGGCATATTTTCTTAACGGAAGCACGTACTTTCATTGCTCAACTCCGTAAAATGACCTTATCGACCGTAGCCTTTAAGGTTTGCTTTTTTCAGCACAGAATCATACTGATGTGACATCAGATGCGTCTGTACTTGTGCCATAAAGTCCATGATTACAACAACGATAATCAAAATTGATGTACCGCCGAAATAGAATGGCGTTTGCCATGCCATAGTCATGAATTCGGGCACCAGACAGATAAAGGTTATATACAAAGCACCTGCCAATGTCAGGCGTGTCATCACTTTATCAATGTATTTAGATGTCTGCTCACCTGGACGAATACCTGGGATAAATGCGCCAGATTTTTTCAGGTTATCTGCTGTTTCACGCGGGTTAAATACCAACGCGGTGTAGAAAAAGCAGAAGAAGATAATAGCCGCAGCTAAAACCATCGCATATAAAGGTTGACCTGGAGTCAACGTTGTAGCGATTGCTTGTAGCACATCAGCGACCGGACCTTCACCCTGGCCGAACCAGCTTGCAATTGTACCAGGGAACAGAATTATACTGCTAGCAAAGATTGGTGGAATAACACCCGCCATGTTTACTTTCAGTGGTAAGTGCGTGCTTTGAGCAGCAAATACCTGACGACCTTGTTGACGCTTTGCGTAGTTAACGACGATACGACGTTGGCCACGTTCAAAGAATACAACTAGGTAAGTAACAGCGAATACGATTACAGCAATCAATAACAGTACAAGTACATTCAGATCACCTTGGCGCGCCATTTCGGCTGTCGAACCAATAGCAGACGGCAGGTTAGCTACAATACCAACAAAAATCAGAACTGAGATACCGTTACCGATACCACGCTCTGTAATTTGTTCGCCCAACCACATTAGGAACATAGTACCAGTTACTAAACTCACTACAGCAGTGAAGTAGAAACCGATACCTGGGTTAACAACTAACCCGTCCATCATGCCCGGTAAGCTAGTAGCAATACCGATTGATTGGATTGTAGCAAGCACAAGCGTGCCGTAGCGTGTGTACTGGCTAATTTTCTTACGCCCTTGCTCACCTTCTTTCTTAAGCTCTATAAACGGCGGATACATATGCGTTAATAGTTGCGTAATAATCGAAGCCGAGATGTACGGCATAATACCCAGTGCTAACACTGAAGCGCGCTCAAGCGCACCACCGCTGAACATGTTAAACATTTCAACAATGGTGCCCTTTTGTTGCTCGAAGAAATCGGCAAGTACAGCGGCGTCAATCCCAGGGATCGGCACGAATGAACCTAGACGGTAAATAATGATAGCACCTAATACAAATAGTAATCGACGCTTCAATTCCGAAAGCCCACTTTGTGCACTTTTCATATCTTGACCTGGTTTAGCCATTAGTACTTCCTTAGTCTTCTACCTTGCCTCCGGCAGCTTCGATAGCTTCGCGAGCACCTTTAGTCACTTTAAGACCTTTAACGGTAACTGCGCGTGAAACTTCGCCAGATTTAACTACTTTAACGAACTGGATGTTCTTTTTAACTAGACCAGCTGCTTGTAACGCGTTTACGTCTACTACATCGCCTTCAACTTTAGCGATTTCAAAAAGGTTAACTTCAGTAGATACTAATGATTTACGTGAAGTGAAACCAAATTTAGGTAGACGACGTTGCATAGGCATTTGACCGCCTTCGAAACCAACGCGTACTTTACCGCCAGAACGTGATTTTTGGCCTTTATGACCACGGCCACCAGTCTTACCAAGACCAGAACCAATACCACGACCTAGACGTTTCTTTTCAGTTTTTGCACCAGCAGCAGGTGAAAGTGTATTCAAATGCATCGAATTAACCCTCAACCTTTACCATGTAAGAAACTTGGTTAATCATACCACGCACACATGCTGTGTCTTCTAACTCAACAGTGTGATTGATACGACGTAGACCAAGACCGCGTAATGTAGCTTTATGCTTCGGTAAACGACCGATAGAGCTCTTTACTTGTGTTACTTTTACAGTTTTATTAGCCATGGTTTACCCCGTGATTTCGTCAACGCTAAGACCACGTTTAGCAGCGATTGACTCTGGAGAGTTCATGTTCTCTAGAGCAGCAATCGTTGCACGAACGATGTTGATCGGGTTAGTTGAACCGTATGCTTTTGACAATACGTTCTGTACACCAGTTACTTCTAGTACTGCACGCATCGCACCACCGGCGATGATACCTGTACCTTCAGAAGCAGGCTGCATGTATACTTTAGAACCCGCGTGGCGACCCTTGATTGGGTGCTGTAGCGTGTTACCGTTAAGGTCTACACTGATCATGTTGCGACGTGCTTTTTCCATTGCTTTTTGAATAGCAGCTGGAACTTCACGTGCTTTACCATAACCAAAACCTACTTTACCTGCGCCGTCACCAACTACTGTTAGTGCAGTGAAGCTAAAGATACGACCACCTTTAACCACTTTAGACACACGGTTTACCGCGATTAGCTTTTCAGCCAAATCAGGCTGTTGTTGCTTTGCTTCTACGTTAGCCATTGTCTACTCCTAGAATTGCAGACCGGCTTCACGCGCTGCATCAGCAAGCGCCTTCACACGGCCGTGATATTTAAAGCCACTGCGATCAAAAGCAATCTTTTCGATGCCTTTGTCAGCTGCACGTTCAGCAACCGCTTTACCAACTGCTTGAGCAGCTGCAACGTTACCTGTGCCTTTAACTGTTTCGCTAATTGCTTTTTCAACAGTAGAAGCAGCAGCCAGTACAGTACCCTCAGCAGTAACTACTTGAGCGTAAATGTGACGTGGCGTGCGGTGGATAACAAGACGCGTTGTGCCTTGTTCAATGTAATTTCTACGAGTGCGCTTAGCACGACGTAGACGAGCTGTTTTTTTATCCATCGTCTTACCTTACTTCTTCTTAGCCTCTTTACGGCGTACATTCTCGTCCGCGTAACGAACACCTTTACCTTTATAAGGCTCAGGTTTACGGTATGCACGGATGTTAGCAGCTGTTTGACCAACTAACTGCTTGTCTACGCCCTTAACTAGAACTTCTGTTTGGCTTGGTGTTTCAATCGTAATACCTTCTGGTACTTCGAAATTCACTGGGTGTGAGAAACCAAGAGTTAAGTCTAATACTTTGCCCTTAGCTGCTGCACGGTAACCAACACCTACTAACTGAAGTTTCTTCTCGTAACCTTCATGCGTACCAACAACCATGTTGTTGATTAGAGCGCGAGCAGTACCTGCTTGTGCCCATGCATTAGCTACGCCTTCACGAGGTAAAGTTGTAATAACGTTGTCGTTAACTTGTACTTCAACAGCGTCGTTGATTGTACGAGTTAATTCACCGTTTTTGCCTTTAACTGTGATGTCCTGGCCTTTTAATGTAACTTCTACACCGGCAGGAACATTGATTGGTGCCTTTGCTATGCGAGACATAGTTCCCCTCCGATTAAGCTACAAAGCCAATGATCTCACCACCAACGCCGGCACTACGTGCTGCGCGGTCTGTCATTAGGCCTTTAGAAGTTGATACGATAGCGATACCAAGACCACCCATTACCTTTGGTAATTCGTCACGTTTCTTATAGATACGTAGACCAGGGCGGCTAACACGCTGGATGTTTTCAATAACAGCTTTGCCTTCGAAATATTTCAAATCGATAGAAAGCTCAGGCTTCGCTTCACCGCTTACAGCGTAATCTGCGATATAACCTTCATCTTTTAATACTTTAGCTACTGCTACTTTCAGTTTTGAAGTTGGCATCGTTACTGATACTTTCTTCGCTGACTGACCGTTACGGATACGTGTAAACAAATCCGCAATAGGATCTTGCAAGCTCATAGTCTTACTCCCGTGATACTATTACCAGCTAGCCTTTTTAAGGCCAGGAATTTCACCGCGCATAGCTGCTTCGCGAACTTTAATACGGCTCATGCCGAATTTGCGAAGGTAACCATGTGGGCGGCCCGTAACGTTACAACGATTACGTTGACGTGAAGAGCTAGAATCACGTGGTAAAGCTTGTAGCTTTAATACCGCGTCCCAACGATCATCGTCAGATGTATTAACATCACTGATGATAGCTTTTAGTGCCGCACGCTTTTCAGCGAACTGAGCAACTAATTTCGCACGCTTTGCTTCGCGCGCTTTCATAGAATTCTTTGCCATAACCCTACCCTTATTTCTTGAATGGGAAGTTAAACGCTTCTAACAACGCACGGCCTTCATCATCTGTTTTCGCAGAAGTAGTGATTGTGATATCTAAACCGCGAACACGGTCTACTTTATCATAATCGATTTCTGGGAAGATGATTTGCTCACGTACGCCCATGCTGTAGTTACCACGTCCATCAAAAGACTTAGCACTTACACCACGGAAGTCACGGATACGTGGGATAGCGATTGAAACCAAACGCTCAAAAAAGTCCCACATACGCTCGCCACGTAGGGTTACTTTACAACCAATTGGGTAACCTTCACGCACTTTGAAGCCAGCAACTGATTTGCGTGCTTTAGTGATTAGAGGTTTCTGACCAGAGATTGCTTCTAGATCCGCAACAGCGTTATCTAGGATCTTCTTGTCAGCTAGAGCTTCGCCCACACCCATGTTTAATGTGATCTTTTCGATCTGAGGGACTTGCATGACAGAGCTGAAACCAAACTTCTCTTGAAGCTCAGCAACTACTTTGTCTTTATATACTTCATGCAGTTTCGCCATCATTCTACTCCAACTATTAGATAGTTTTACCAGTAGATTTAAAGATACGTAATTTCTTACCATCTTCAATCTTGAAACCTACACGATCTGCTTTACCCGTTTCCGAGTTGTAGATCGCAACGTTTGATACGTCGATAGACGCTTCTTTCTCAACAATACCGCCAGCTTGGTTCAACTGAGGAACAGGCTTTTGGTGCTTCTTGATTAAGTTGATGCCTTCGACAAATACTCGACCAGATTCAGCAACAACTGAAAGCACTTTACCGCGCTTACCTTTGTCTTTGCCTGCTAGTACGATTACTTCGTCATCACGACGGATTTTTGCTGCCATGATAGACTCCTTATAGTACTTCTGGTGCTAGTGAAACGATTTTCATGAACTTTTCAGTACGAAGTTCACGAGTCACAGGGCCGAAGATACGAGTACCAATTGGCTGTAAGTTATCGTTTAAGATAACAGCCGCATTGCTATCGAAACGGATCAAAGAACCGTCCGGACGACGAACGCCTTTTTTAGTACGCACAACTACCGCGTTTTTAACATCACCTTTCTTCACTTTACCGCGAGGAATAGCTTCTTTTACAGAAACTTTGATGATATCGCCAACCGCTGCATAGCGACGGTGCGAACCGCCAAGGACTTTAATACACTGCACTTTGCGAGCGCCGCTGTTATCAGCAACGTCCAGCTGAGTTTGCATTTGGATCATGTTAATGACCTCCGGTGTAGAAATTACAACGCGCCTTAATTTTGTTTAAAATCAAGACATTTCGGTTAAATTCCACTCAAAAAACAAGCAAGTTGTCTCTTAAGGGCGGGCAATTGTAGCAGCAATGGCAAGGAAGTGGTAGGTTATTTTTTAATTAATTTGGAATTAATCGCAATGCTTGCATTGAGGAATTACAGCAGCTTGCTGGTTTGTTATTGATTATAAAACAAACAGGACGCAAATGCGCCCTGTTTTTGACTTTAATTAAATTTTTATTAATTACCAAATAGACCTTTTAATTTGTCTTTGATTTTATCTTTAGCTTTTTCTTTGACTTCTTCTTTAGCCGCATCACTGACATCTAGGCTATAACCAACATCATGGAATGGACCTTTGATACGCAGTGGAATTTTAAAGCCGGTACTGTCATCGGTCGTGCCTTGCCCTTCGATTGAATCAACAATCCCCGTTACCAAGCGATAGTCTACATTCGTCATAGGTAAATCAACTTTACCTGAGCCTGTAATGCGAATTAGCGGGCTAAGTAGGGATAGGTCTTTATTTTCACCAACACCGTTAGTGAATACAAAACTGCCCTGCAATGCCGAGAAGTCTGTTTGCTGTGAGTTATCAAAGCCTGTATCTAAACCTTCTGATACTGCACTCAAGTTACCTTTGATAAGCTCTTTTGCTTTACGAACCATCTCTGCAATGTTGGCCCCTTTTACCGCACCATCAGCAAACTCAAAGCCTAACTTACCATTTAAAGCATTGATAAAGCTCTTTTGGCTTTGACCTGTGGTCGTTAGATCCCAGTTTAGAGACCCTTTACCCATTAACTTATCGAAACCAGCCGCATCAGTTAGTAATGGCTGTGCATCGATTTTATCTAAAGAAAAGTTAGTACTAATTTTATAAGGTGTTTGCTTGGCGTTAACGGTGATGACACCTTTACCATTGCCTTCATAAGCAACAAACTTATCTAGACTGATTTTTGCCACGGCATTTTTTAGGTTCACCGTTAACTGGTTTTCACCAAGGGTAATATCATTTGCTTGTAAGCCGCTTGAACGCACGACTACATTTGCATCAAGTGCATTTAAGCCGCTCATATCAATTGCAGTATCATCCCAAACAATTGGTTGTGCTGGCGCATCTGCTGCAGGCTCTGCTTGCTCTTCTTTAGCTACGCCCTCTGGTAGGTAAGGGTTTAAATCAAGCATGCCCAAATCAATATCGGCATTCACAGCTAAACGTTCACCAAGCTTAATATCGCTTTTACCTTTAATTTGCAGCTCATCGAGGGTGGCAAGTAGCTCAGTAAGCTTAAACTGCTGTCCTTTTAGGTGCATTGAACCCTTTACATTAAAGGCATTAAACGCATTTTCTTTTGCATTAAGCTCAACACCTTGCCAACTCGCAATATTTTTTACTGAGTCACCACTGACAGAAAGAAGCCCTTGCACGTCATTACCCATTTCTGCAATTGCACCTTTAAAATTTAAATCGACTAAGCGTGAATCAACCTCAGTGCTGACATTAAAGGTTTCGCCTTCAATCGCTTTAACAGGTGTATCTAGCGTCACATCTAAATCAAAGCGCTCACCCATATAGGTAATACCGCCTTTTAACTCTAAGGTCTTACGAAGAGAAGGTAATAAGATTGCTAATTCTAAATCGCTTATCTGTTGCTTTGCCCCGGTTTTACCATCTAGATAAGTGAAAGTACCACCGTAGATTGCTACTTCACCAAGTTCGATATCAAAGTTATCTGGTAAGTTAACAGCGCCAGAACTCTTTTGCTGCTCTGTCTGTGGTTGCTCAGCAACCGCATCAAATAATTGCCAGTTTGCTTTACCATTTTTATCGGTTTCTAACAAAATTGTTGGTTCGTTAATAACGAATTTATCGAGCTTAAACTCACCGCCAAATAACGACATCCACGGGATACGGATAGCAAGTTGCTGCATGCTTGCCATATCTTTTTGCGAGCCAGTTTGCATATTGGCAAAGTGCACATCATTCAATTCGAGTTTTAATGATGGAAATACCGACAGCTTTTTATCGCCATTAATAGTCAGACTACGACCTGTGGTTTGTTCTACTTGCTCCGATACTTTATTAAATATCGCGTCTGTAGGTATGAGAAATGGTGCAGCGACTACCAATGCAATCAGTAATACGAAGATGACACCAACAATTTTCAGTAAGGTTTTCATAATCATCCTTAAAAATGGGCAAACAATGTTCATATCATAGCGGTAGTTAGGCGCAAATGCATTGCCCAACACACAAAAAGGTTTGTAAACAAGCTTAGGTACAAGAATATGAATCAGCGCTGAAACTTTTTGATACCTGTAGGTTACAAAAAGATCTTGACCGTATGATACCCTAGGGTTACATTGATACCTGTAGGTTACATTTGAGTTTAAAATAAAAGGAAACGATTATGTCTAAGCAAGATATCAAAACGGAAGAAAAGTTTATGAGTCATAACGCATGGTTTTCAATATTCATGGGAGTCACGTTATTAATTATTAGTGTTTACCCAATGCTCAAGCAAACATCAGTATTTTTACTGTTTATTGGTGTTGCCGCATTTTTAGGATCTTTCTTTATGTTTGTGATTAGAGGGGGATTTACATGGAAACTCGGTTATCGCCTTACTTATAAGGATGAATTTTTAAATACGATTGATACCATCGCTTATAAACATGTTGTGCTTGGATTGCTTTTTAGCATGGGGGCTATTTTTTTATTGTCTGATGAACTTGCTTTAAATGTATCTCATAGCATGATGGCCACATTTTACCTTGCCTTGATGTGTTTGATATATGGCGTATCAATTCTTTGGCAAAGTAGAGACTAGGTATAAAAGTGCAAAATAATATCGCTAAATTCCGCAAAGAAAAGGGGTTATCGCAGCAAGAACTTGCCGATGCCATTACAGTATCACGTAAAACCATTAGCACAGTTGAAACAGGCCGCTTTATACCCTCGGTGATTATCGCGTTAAAAATTGCCGCTCACTTTGAACTCAGTGTTGAGCAATTATTTACACTCGATGACCATGATTAATTAACCACGCCAGTCGCAATCTTACTTATAAATTATCAGTAAGATTGCATCATTTCATTACTTCGGTATGATGCACGACCCTGTTGTTTTTGCACCCTGTGTACTAAAATTAAACAACCCAATTTGGTCAAAACTGGAGTATCGATTAAGCATGAAGAAACTGCTTATTTCACCGTCAAAAATGGCGCTTGGCGAGCAAGAAAGTCAAATTTATCAAAATATCCTCAAGCAAGCCTCTGATATCAGCTTAAACCTAATGGCAGTTAAAGTAGAAAACCACCCTGAAGACTTTTTAGGTTGGTGCTATGAGCTATTAAGTGCAAGCCGCGATCGCATTAACTACGATCTGTTAGAAGATAAGCAATTACCCACTCTTAAAAAACTTCATGACTTATTAATTTCTGCAATCAGTTTTTTGCAGTTAAAAACATTAAGGGTTGCGCCATGGCCTGTTATTGCAGGCTTCATCGAGCAGCATAAAGAGCTTTTAGCCCTTGATGAGCAACTACGCTTAGCTAATTACATTGCTGCAATTAAATCGCAATCCCTAAAAGAGATGATCCCAGAAGACCGTTTAGCGTTTTCAGGTAAACACAGTGCCTCGCTTGATCCAAGCAGCTATAACTTCGACGTTGAGTGGTTTGCTTCTACCAAGAACGCGAAAGGTTTCCACCAAATGTTGAGTGATTTACCTGGTGCGTTCGATGAGGCGCTTGTACACATTCCAGCTGAGGGTGAAGTAACGCAAGAACATTATCAGCATTTTATGGTTGCTTACTTCATGGCATTTAATGGCAGCGATGAAAAGCCAACGCTTGCTCCTGCTACTCGCTTGCTTGCGATGCGCCGACCTGACGTGTTTACACCAATCGTAAATAGTAAACTTGATGCCCTTTGTGCGGCATTAGGCATTACTAAGCTTAATAACCGTGATTTTGAGCGCTACTGGCAAGATGTTGTCGAAGCAATACATAGCATGCCTTGGTTCAAAATGACCAGTGCAGCAAATGAGCTTGAACAATCTCTGGTTGAAATCAAAGCCCTATTGCCTAGCTTCTTTTATTATGCAGATAAAAGTACCGCTGATAACTCTAACTATATTAAGTTGTTAAACAAACCTAAGAGTACCACGAGCTCAGCAGGTAAAAAGACCGTACGCCGTGGCAAAGAATCAGCAGAGATACTGGTGGACCGAGCATTAGCAAGTGATGATATCCCTGAACATATCAAAGCTAAGCGCGATTCAATCATCAGTGAAGTTGAAAAAGGCCGCAGTGTTGAAGAAACCATTAGTCTAATGCGTGCAATTTTCGGCTAAGTTACTCTCAAATAAGCAAAACCCGGTTGCTTCGCAATTGTGCAACCGGGTTATTTTTTGCACCACACATGTGCGCATGAACAATTCAAATAACTATCCTTTTCACAATTAAACAAGTTTAAAAGCCTGTTTTTAAAGCCTTTAAGCATAAAATATCCCGTTAGAAATTAACTTGGCACAACCAGTGCAATATCGTATCCAGACAACACATAGAAAATGTCCTCAAATAATAACCAGACTGCAATCTGAAAATGGGACAAAATCAACATAACAACAGGATACAGAAACATGCTAAAACTAAAAAAAACGGTCGCAGCAAGCGCCCTTGCGCTATTAACTTTGAGCTCAACATATAGCTATGCAGAAGTCACAGCAAACGCTGCGGCAACTTCAAACTACTTATGGCGTGGTCAAGAGCAAGGCGGCGGTGATGCTGCAATCCAAGGTGGTATCGACTACGCAAGTGAATCTGGCTTTTATGCGGGTACTTGGGTGTCGAATGCTAGCTGGGCTGACGACATGACTTACGAGCTAGACCTTTATGCTGGTTTTGGCGGTGAAATCAATGAAACCTTTAGCTACGATGTTGGCTACATTTATTATGCATACCCAGATGCAGCATCTTACACAGATGCAGACTTCTCTGAAATCTACGGTAGCATTAGCGTGGGTAGCTTCACCTTTGGTGCAGCAGTCCTAGCAACATCAGCAGCAAGCGGTGACGGTACAGATTTTGGTGACTCTCTATATTTAAATGCTGACTACAGTTTCCCAGTTGGCAGTACCGGTGCAGAAATGGCCCTTCACTTAGGTCATTACTCAGGGGATTTCATTGGTGATGATAACATCATCGACTACGGTGTTTCAGTGTCGAAAGACGGCTTTACTTTCGGTCTTTCAGACAACGACATTGATGGTTCAGATGTAAAAGTGTACGTCGCTTACGCGGTTGACTTCACTTTATAAAGAATGTGTTACTTGCTGCAACACGAAGGGCCGTTAAGGCCCTTTTCTCATTTATATCAATACACTTATGGTACACTATGACCAGTTGATCCTTGCCAAATGCGATACCATTGTTCACGGTTCATAGTAAGCTGCTTAGCGTCAACAGCTGATTTAACACGCTCAATATTACCCGTACCAAGTACCACAGACGGTGCACTTGGGTGCATTAACAGCCAAGCATAAACAACCTGATCAATGGCTGTGGCGCCAATTTCAGCCCCAACCTGCTCCAACACTGCACGTAAACGCACCGCTTTTTCATCTTCACTTGAGAATAAGCGCCCCCCAGCTAATGGAGACCAAAGCATAGGTTTGATATCAAGTAATTGGCATTGGTCTAAGCTGCCATCATCAAGGGCTTTCATCTCGTAAGGTGAAAACTCAATTTGATTAGTCACAAGCTCAAAGTCTAAACGCGACTGCAACAAGCTAAGTTGCGATGGGGTAAAATTAGATACACCAAAGTCAAGCACATCACCATTTGCTTTTAGGGTATTAAATGCTTGTGCCATTTCATCGGCGTTCATCAAGTAATCAGGGCGATGAATAAGTAATACATCTAAACGATCAGTGCTGAAGTTTTTAAGTGACTGCTGTGCCGAGGCAATAATATGCGCGGCACTTGAATCATAATGATTTGCTTTGCCTTGTAGCCCTAGGCTTGCAAACGCAGGCTTGATACCACACTTTGTGATTATTTTGATTTCATCACGAATACTTGGTTTTAGTTTAAGTGCTTTACCAAATTCAGCTTCACAACCGTATTCACCGTAAATGTCAGCGTGATCGGTATGTGACACCCCCATTTCAATTGCATTTTCTAAAAAACTTAAGCATTGCTGGGGCGTTATCTGCCAATCTAGCAAACGCCAGAACCCTAATACCAACTCATCAATACAACGATCATTGTTATTCACCATAACGACCTACTTTTCCTAATAAATTCGACTCAAATTAACTCTTTAACCATATCACAGATTTACCAATCACAGCTGTTAACATACAGTTACAAAATAGATTGCTAATTTGTTACTAAACAGGATATTTTAGTACCTAAAAACAAATGTTATAAAACAAGGAATAAAAAATGAAATCGTCAAATGTTATGACTGCTTTGGTTGATATTTTTATCAGCCCAAGCAAAGCCTTTAATGGTTTAAAAGAGGCAAAAGGTTGGTCTTTTGTTGCCTTTATTTTACTTGCCGGCATTCTCGCTGCCAGCATGTTTGCTTTTTACAATAAGGCTGACCCGCAGTTTTTAATAGATCAACAAGTGGCAGCGGCCAGTGTTGATGCCACCATTGCAGAACAAAAAATGATTCGCCAAAGCATGGAGCAAACCATAGATATGCAAGTATGGTTTGCTATGTTTGGTGGCATTATTGGTTTGGCTGTTATTAATGCTCTAATGGCAGGCTACTACCTATTTGTATCTAAGCAAGACCCAGAAGCTAATTATGGCTATGGTGCGTGGTATGGCTTTGGTGTGTGGACTATGATGCCAATGATTATTTCAAGCCTAGGTTTACTCATCTTAGTATTAACTGCGAGTACCGACCAAATCTCACAGACGTTATTTAACTATGCTTCGATTAACCAACTTTTAATTGGTTTAGAAATTGGCCACCCATTCTACACCTTACTTGAAAGTCTCAATATCTTTTCTATTTGGGGTATTTTCATCGCAGCTATCGGTTTAAAGAGCTGGACTAATTTCACTTTCAATAAGGCGCTACTGTTTGCAGCCTTACCAAGTATTGTTATTTACGGTATTTGGACTGTAATCGCTCTCGTTTAATTCTGCTTTGAGCGGCAATATGCCGCTCTTAACTTCCAAGGAAGAAAGATGAAAAAAGCCATTATAATTGGCCTCGCTGTTACGGCATTTGTCGCTTTACTAATCTCAAAACAAGTCACAGGCAATAAAGATGCACCAGAAATGCATATTGCAGAAGTTGAACAAGGCAATATTGCCGATTCAATTTTAGCCTCTGGTAACCTAGTTTTTAACACCCAAGTGCAACTGCGCTCAGAAGTGACTGGCCGTGTAGCGAAAGTGTTTGTAGAAGAAGGCGAAAGTGTCACTGAAGGCGATATTCTTATGCGCTTAGATACGACCGCGTTTGAATCTGAAGTTGCCCGCAATAAAGCCGTGCTTCGTGCGACCGAAATCGATATTAAACATAGCGAAACCCGATTAAAAAATATTGAGCGCCAATTAAGCCGCCAAAAAGAGCTTTATGAAGTGGGCCTTGCTGGCCAAGAAGTGTATGAAAACCTACAAAATGCCCGCGATTTAGCAAAAATAGATATTGAAGCAAAACGTGAAGCTTACAACCAAGCCCAAGCATCACTATTGATTGCTGAAGACCGTTTAAATAAAAGCGTGTTTCGCGCTCCAATGAGTGGCCTACTTGCTTCGGTAAATATTAAAGAAGGTGAAACCGTTATTGCGGGAACAACCAACATTATTGGCTCAGACTTGATGCTAGTAGCTGACCCCAGCGCAATATTAGCCGAACTTCGAGTGGATGAAACCGATATTGCTGGTATCAAACTAGACCAACATGCAGATATCTATGCTGCCGCTTACCCAAATCAACCTTTTACTGGCAAAGTCATAAACATTGGCACATCAGCAAAAAATCAAGCTGGTTCACAAGGCTTATCATTTAAAGTCAAGGTACTGCTTGATGCCACTGACCGCCAGCTTTATGCCGGAATGAGCTGCCGCGCAGAAATCGCCACAAGCATTGCCGAAAACGGCTTAAAACTGCCTATTGAAGCTATTCAAAAAGAGGATGATAGCTACTTTGTCTGGAAGCTTAACGCAGATAACACAGTAACTAAAACAGCTGTTACGGTAGGTATTTCTTCAGATATCGAACAAGCACTAACCAGCGGTGTTGCAAAAGGAGATCGTATTGTTATCGGCCCAGCTAGACCACTTAGCTCACTAAAAGAGGGTGATACGGTAGCCGTTAAAAACAGCCCTGAAAAAGGTGCTAGCTAATGTCTGTGGTGATCAAACTCAGTAATATCAATAAACAATACAAAATGGGCGAACAAGTTTTCAAAGCCCTTGATGATATTAATATTGAAATTGCTCAAAATGAGTATGTTGCCATTATTGGCCCTTCCGGCTCAGGTAAATCAACCCTGATGAACTTGCTTGGCTGCTTAGATACTCCCACCAGTGGTGACTACTATTTAAAAGATAAGCTCGTAAAGCGCATGACCGAAACGGAGCTTGCTCATCAGCGTAATGAAAGTGTTGGCTTTATTTTTCAAAGTTTCAATTTATTACCACGAGCATCCGCCCTTGAAAATGTTATGCAGCCCTTAGTGTATCGATTTATCTCAGCCAAAGAGCGAAAGCAACAAGCGCTCGAATCATTACAACGGGTTGGTCTTGGCGATAAGGTGAATCACCTTTCAAGCCAACTTTCTGGTGGTCAACGTCAACGTGTCGCTATAGCTCGCGCACTAGTTACTAAGCCCCATATTCTACTTGGTGATGAGCCTACCGGTAACCTAGATAGTAAAACCACCACTGAAATCATGGCGCTGTTTGATGAGCTTCATAACGAAGGGCACACCATTATTTTGGTTACTCACGAACAAGATATTGCTGATCACTGCCAACGTGTTATTCGTTTAGTTGATGGCAAAGTTGTTAGTGATACCCGCAAAGGCGAAGGAGCAAGACAACATGTTTAAATCTGCTATCGCTGTAATGGAAGGCACAAAAGCAGCACTGATGGCAATTAAAGCCAATGCAATGCGTAGTGCCCTTACCTGCTTGGGCATTATTATTGGTGTTGCTGCAGTTGTGACCGTGGTAGCAGTAATGCAAGGGTTTACCAAGCAAATTAATGATCAGCTTGCTGACATGTCTCCTGATGTCACCAATATAAAGCCTTACACTAGCGTAGAAAAAGAAATGGTAGGGCAACAAGCAAAGTTAACCTACAGCGACTTTTTAACTCTAAAAGCACGCGTGAAAGAAGCTGAAACCTTTACTGCACTGATGTTTACTTGGCGCTTTTCGGGTGCAGCAGAGTATGGCAATAAAAGCCATGCTTCACGGGTAATGGGCACAGAGCAAGACTACCAAAAAGCTTACCGCACCTACCCAGAACTCGGCCGATTTATTCGCGCAGAAGATGATGCAAAACGCCGTAGAGTGGCGTTTATTGGCCCTTCAATTATCGAAAAGCTTAACCTGCCTGAAAACCCTGTAGGTGAATATATCAAACTCGGTGGTGAGTGGTTTCGCATTATTGGTGTTGCTGAAAAACAAGGTAGTTTATTAGGTTTTGACCAAGACGATTACATTAATATTCCGATAAGTACCATGAGTGCGCTAGAGGGCGGCAGTGTTGATACCAATGTACAAATGATGTTTCGTTTGAAAGACGATGCTAACGAAGCGCAAGTACTGGCTAAAATTCGCCGCCTCTTACGTCAATTACATAAACTGAAAGACGGTGAAGATGACGACTTTGAGTTTGAAACCGCCGAAAAAGCCCGTGCTAATATCGATAAATTTACCGGAAGTGCAACCGCAATTACCGCGGGGATCGTAGGTATCAGCCTGGTAGTTGGTGGTATCGGAGTGATGAATATCATGCTGGTTTCGGTAACAGAACGTACGCGTGTGATCGGCACTTTAAAAGCATTAGGGGCAACACCTGGTTTTATTATGCTGCAATTTTTAGTTGAAGCGGTGGTGCTATCACTGTTTGGTGGTTTAATTGGTTTAGCGATAGGCTACGGTGCTGCGGCACTAATTTCAGTTTTAGTGCCGAGCATGCCAGATGCCTACATACCGGGTTGGGCGATTATGCTGTCATTTGGCTTTACTTCATTGATTGGTATTGTGTTTGGCTTAGCGCCCGCTATTAAAGCTGCACGCTTAAACCCAATTGATGCACTGCGTTATGAATAACTAGTCTGGCTTATAAGGTACTTGAGCGCAGCTTATTTCAACTGTTTTCGGGTACCAAATAGGCCCAACTTGGTTTACTGCAGCTTCAGCTAAACCATTGGTGAACGACTTATAAGTGTGAACAGTTTGCCATTCGGAATCAGGGCACTCCTCTGATAAGTCTACAGGCTCTGAACCTTCGTAAAGCGCCGCGGCAAAGTTATGATGCCATTGCTCTGTTGCAGGCGCTTTATTGGCTTGTGCAGCACTGCCATTATCAAAGTAGATATTTGTGCAACCACTTAAGGTTGCCACTAACACAGTTGTTGCTAGTAGGCTTTTCATAATTGTTGCTCCTGTGCTTGTTGCTCACACCATACTTTTACTGTGTGAGGAGCATAAATTCCGAGTGTAACGAGTCCTAATGCGCCATCAGCGAATGTTTGTTGCGATTGCATTTGGGCAACTTTTTTATCTTGGCAAATAGCCTTTACATCAACGCGCTCTTCACCAACGAGGCCCCACAAAAAGAATGGGCGGCTATCTTGGTAATCAGCTTTAGTGGCTAATTTATTGGTTGTTTTTTCTGGCACTATGGTGACTGATGAACACGCTGTCACCGATAAGGCAAGCAGCATACAGGCCATTTGTTTCATGAGTAGTTCCTTTGTCTGAGTTGTTAAGCTCAGTAAGTATAAGAATATGAGTACTCATTTTGGGTAAGAAAGCGTATAGAAATTGTAGAAAATACTACAGTTTCTAACATTTAGCCTTTGAACTAAACTGAGGCTAACAACGACTAACTCTCAAGGAACGTAACTAAAGGTCATTATGACGGCATATCTGCGTATATTTTTATTACTTGTGTGTTTGAGTGTGCTGTCTTGGTATAGCTTTTCAAGCGATCCTAGCTCTGATGAGCAACAAGGTATAACCAAAACCGCTGTGAACCTTGCTAATTGCCAACAGCAGTTAGCACAAAGTCGTATGCAAACTTACGCTGAACATTATATTTTGCCCTATCAGTTCAAGTTATTGAGTTGGAATATCTACAAAGCACAAATAGATGGCTTACTCACAGATTTGCAAAACCTAAATGCCGGTGCTGATATTGTGTTACTACAAGAAGCTATCGAAGAACCTTCGCTTACAAAGCTCAAACCCTATTGGCGCTTTGCTAAAGGGTATAAGAGTGGCGGCGTGCAATCTGGAGTTATGACACTCAGCCGCTGGCCAGCTACTGTGCATTGTACACTCACCCATAAAGAGCCTTGGCTACGTAGCCCAAAAGCCACCAATATTGTGGAATATGCGCTGCCAGATCAACAGTTATTACTGAGTATTAACCTGCATGCCATTAACTTTGCTTTTGGCGTTAGTGACTTTAAACAACAGCTAGACGATGCCGCTGCTATTATGCAAACGCACAAAGGGCCTATCGTGTTTGCCGGTGATCTCAATACTTGGAGTGATGAGCGCCAAGCATTATTACAGCAAACATTGACTCAGCTAGGTTTGCACGAAGCTATCTATTTAGATGATAAACGTACCAAAGCATTTGGGTTAGCACTTGACCAAGTATGGGTGCGTGGTGTCAAAATAAAGACAACCATAGTACCTGAGCTTGTAAGCTCAGATCATAATCCAATAATTGCAACCTTGACCATAGAGCAAAAAGTACAGTGAAAATAACAATGAAAGGATATTGGTTTATCGCGTTAATGTTATTGAGCATTAGCCAATTCAGTAATGCAGCGACCCCAGAACAAGAGATAAATCACCTCATTGATTTTGTCGCTAAGAGTGATGCCGTATTTATTCGCAACGGCACAGAGCACTCAAGCCAAGATGCTGCCGAACACCTAGCTATGAAGTATCGAAAAGCAACCCGCTATGCAAAAACTGCCGAAAAGTTTATCGAAAATCTGGCGAGCAAAAGCTCATGGAGCGGTAAGCCCTATAAAGTTAAACTCAGCAATGGTAACTTAATCAATGCAAAAGATTGGTTAAGCAATGAATTAAAAGAGTACCGTCGAAACCAACATATTCATAATTAAAATCATCAACACACAAGAAGCGAAAAGCCATGCAAGAACACAAGAATCAGCCACTTAATGACTTTATTGAGTACCCTCATGACGAGATGTTAAAACGCGCCGAAGAGTTTTTAGCCGTGAGTCAGCGTCGCCACAGTATTCGTAGCTTTAGCGACCGCCCAGTGCCAAGAGAAATAATCGAAACTTGTATTAAAGCGGCTGGCACTGCACCGAGCGGCGCCAACCATCAACCTTGGCACTTTGTAGCAATACACAGCAGCGATGTAAAAAAACAAATTCGAGAAGCCGCTGAAAAACTAGAGCGCTCATTTTATGAAGGTCGCGCAGGTGAAGAATGGTTAGATGCCTTAAAACCACTTGGCACCGATGCCAGTAAGCCCTACCTTGAGCATGCACCTTGGCTAATTGCCGTGTTTAGTCAAAAGAAAGGCGGTATTTCTGCCGATGACAAAAATACCAATTACTATGTTCATGAATCTGTTGGCCTAGCAACAGGCTTTTTAATTCAAGCACTACACAGAGCTGGTCTTGCCACCCTCACGCATACACCAAAACCAATGAGCTTTTTAACCGAAATTTGTGGCCGCGATAAAGATAATGAGCGCCCTTATATGCTGCTAATTGCAGGCTACCCAGGCACAGATGCAACCATCCCTGAGCATGCCTTAGTGAAAAAGTCGCTAGACGAAATAGCGACCTTTATTTAGCTTTAAATTCAACAGCCAGCACATCACCCGGGTTTAAACCTGAAACGATGTGCTGCTTGCCATCGAGCATTTCGCCAAGGCGCACATAGCGACGCACTATCTGATTATTTTCAAGTAAATAGACCATACTCAATTGGCCATATTGGTACACCCAGCTTGAGTCAATCAACACCCCTTTTTCAGTGGCGAGCGGTAATTGTAATTGCGCATAAAGCCCTGGCATTAATCCAGTTTGCGCATCTGTTTCTAAACGGATCTCCATACTACGCGCAGCACTATCAGCAACCGGCACAATTTCTGTCACTGTGGCAGGCATTGACGTAGATAAAGCAGGTAGTTTAACCGTTAGAGTTTGACCAACATTCAACTTAATTGCTTGTTGTTCTCTGACATCAAATGCTAATTGCAATTGTTGTGGGTTATACAGTGCGAGTAATGGCGTGCCAGGAGTTGCGGTATCGCCAGGCTCTGCAAAACGCTCAACCACAACACCTGAAATTGGCGCTTTAATTTGCGTAAAACTCAGTGCAACTTGCGCTTGTGTTTGCTGCTGTTTAGCAATCGCTAGGTTCGCCGTTAAATTATCGAACCTTGCTTTTGCATCGTCGTATTCGCTAATAGATACCAAACCTTGCTTGTATAAATCGTTAATACGCTTTAGTTGTTTCTCTGCTTGAGTCAGCGATGCATTAATCGCATTTATTTGTGCTTCGCTTTGAGCCAGCCCTGCTTTAAAGTCATCTTGCTGCAAGGTAATTAGCACGTCACCTTGTTTTACAGTATCGCCAGCGCGTACATTTAAACGCTCAACTTGTGCCATTACACGAGAAGAGATTTGCGTATTTTGTTTTGCAATCACGGTGCCCGGTACAACTTCATCACGCGCAATATCTGCCAGTGTCACTGTCACTAACTGACCAGTGTAATCATTTGCTGATGGGTTTTTCATGCCTGCAGCTTGCTTATCAGAGAAACTGCCCGCCATGTAAAGTACCGCCACAATGATCACAGATAACGCGATGATCGAGCCAGTAAGTTTTGATTTACCCTGCATGAGCTTGTTCCTCTTTACCTGCATCCTTTGCAAACACTAAATAATAAACCAGTGGCACAACAAATAATGAGAACAATGTTGATGCCACAATACCAAAAATAATTGCAATCGCTAGACCGCTAAATACCGGATCTAGGGTGATCACCAAGTTACCTAATAAGGTGGTTCCCGCTGTGAGTAACACAGGGCGCATACGCACCGTACCTGCGGCAATCAAAGCCTGTTTAATTGCCATACCTTGGCCGCGAGCTTGATTAATAAACTCAACTAAAATAAGTGAGTTACGAACCACAATACCAGCAAGTGCAATCATGCCAATCATGGCTGTTGCAGTGAATAGCACCGGCTCTGGAGCACCAGCAATGCTGCGCTCTCCAAATTGATTTAATAGCCAAAAGCCCGGCATGATCCCTATTACGGTTAATGGAATAGCCGACATGATGATCAGTGACAAACTGGCAGAGTTTGTTTGAATGCGTAAGATGATGAAAATGGCTGTTAGCGCAAACGCAAAGGCAATCCCCATATCTCTGAATACATCAATAGTAATTCGCCATTCACCTTCACCACTAAAGGTCACGTCAGTGCCAGCAGGTAATTGCCAAGCTTGGCTACCGCCATTATTGAAAAAGTGCCTAATTTGCCAATCAGTTTGGCTAAATTCGTCAGCGCTAATGCCTAAGTCAGCATTGACGTCAGCAATAATTTCAGCGGGTGTACGCCCATTTAACTCAGCCATTACATACACAACATTACGCTGATCTTTACGCATAATTGGCTTGGCAACATCTTGATGCTGAAATTCACCTAACTCAGAGAGCGCCACCAGCGGACGCGGTGCACTTTGCAGCCCAAATTCATCACTGGTTTTTGCAAGCTCCCTATCACCACGAACTTGTAATGCCAGCAATTGAGCAAATTGGTTACGATCTTGATATGGCAGTTGTAACTTTATATCGACAGGGTCTGTTTCGCCGCTAACATATAACACCCCAACATTTTGCCCATGCGAAGCAATGGCTAAGGTCTGGGCAATATCTTGCGTAGACACCGCTGACAATGACGCTTTACTTTTATCGGTAATAAAACGCTGTAAGGGCGCATTGGCAGCAATACTGGTATCAACTTCAACCACATGCGGCTCTTGTTTTAACCTTGCAGCAACAGCAAGGGCTGCTTGATAGTGCGTGTCTGTATCAACAAATGGCTCACTGTAAACTTCAGCCACTAAGGTACTTAAAACCGGCGGACCCGGTGGCACTTCAACCACTTTAATTACAATGCCATCGGTTGCCAGTGGCGCTAATGCGGCACGCAAGCGCATGACCACGCCATGAGATTGATGATCACGCTCAGTTTTATCGAGCAGTAATACTCTGAGTTCAGCTAAATTAGCAGCTTCACGTCGATAATAACCACGCACCATACCATTAAAGTCCATGCTTGATGGCTGACCAACGTAGGCTGCCGCCTCGCTTACTTCATTTAATTGCCAAGTGATGGTTTGTACTTGTCGAGTGAAAGCGGCGGTTTGCTCCAGGCTTGTACCTTCTGGCATATCGATTAAAACTTGTAACTCGTTTTTATTATCAAACGGTAATAGCTTTAAAGGCACTGCACGCATTACGGGTAACATGGCACTGGCGACAAACAAGGCTAATGTGGTCCATAAAACGAGTTTGGCACGGCCTTTAGACTCAAGTAATGGTGATAATATGCGCTCATATAAACCATGCTGATTGGCATCGAGTTGAACGCTGTCACCGACTGGCGCTTTAAGTAGTTTCATTGCCAACCACGGCGTAACAAAAAATGCCACTATGGTCGAAACCATTACACTAATTGGCACATTGAATGCCATCGGTGCCATGTACGGCCCCATCATGCCAGTAATAAACGCAAGTGGGATAAACGCCACCATAATGGTTAATGTAGACATAAACAGCGCCACACGAATTTCGCTCATGGCATCAACTATGCGTTGTTTTTTATCGCCTTTGTGGGTTAAAAAACGACTTATGTTGTCTATCCCAGTAATTGGATCATCAACCAACAAACCTAAAGAAAGGATTAGTGCAAACAGTGTGACTCGGTTAATTGTATAGCCAAAGGCAAAATCAAGTGTCAGGGTGATGCCGTAGCAAATAGGCACTGCCAAACCAACCACAATCGCTGGTCGCCAACCTAAAAATACGCCAACAAAAATAACCACGGTAAATACCGCAAACACTAAGCTTGAGGTAAGGTTATTTACTTTCTCGTTCGCGGTTTGGCCATAATCACGCAGTACGGTGTAGCCCACTTCATCTGGCAATAGATTAGCCGATAAACTGTCCATCATGCTGTGCACTTCGTTGGCTACAGCGACCGCATTGGTGCCAGCTTGTTTAGCGACACTAATAGTGACTAAAGGAAGTTGTTGTTGGTTATCTGAATGAGCCAGCCATTGATAGCTTTGTGCTTCGCTTGGACCATCACTCACCTCGGCGACATCACTTAGGTAAACACTCTTACCGTTTACCACGTTGACAACAAGCCGTTCTATCGCAGATTGAGAACGTAAAACATCACCCACTTGTAAGGCAATTTGCTGCTTTCCCTCAACAACACTGCCCACATTAACTAATTGGTTAGATACGCTAAGCGCATAATACACATCAGTTAGGGTTGTTTGATGGGCAGCAAGAGCGCTTGCATCAAGGTTAATTGTTAATTGACGGGTTCTACCAGCAATCACTTTCACTTCGCTGGTGTTTTCGATGCGCTGTAAACTATTAGCGATTTCGTTAGCAAAGCGGGTTAGTTGATAGTCATCGTAAAGTTTTGGATCTTTACTAAATAAGCCCAGCATCACAATGGGCACATCGTTCACTTCAACCGGACGGATTTGCCATGAGCTGATCACTGACGCCATCGTGTGTTGATAGCTATAGAGTTTAGCGTAAGTGTCGAGAATAGCTTGCTCACGATCGTGACCGACTTCAAAACGAAGAGTGACAACAGCAGCATTACTTTGTGTAGTTGAGTAAATATGCTCAACACCCGTTAACTGCGCCAATAACTTCTCCAATGGCTCTGTTACCAGCCTGGCTACTTCTGGCGCTTCAACGTTTGGTGCTGCTACATATATATCAAGCATAGGAACCACAATTTGCGGTTCCTCTTCACGAGGGGTTTGCTTTAATGCCATTAAGCCAAGCAACACCGACATAATAAAAATAATAACAGGAAGGCGGCCGCTCAAGCTGTTTTTAACAGCATTATCGATAGCACTCACTGCTTAATTACCTTTGCAAAATAAGCCATATAGAGTTGCTAGGATCGATACTACATTTTCATCAACCACGCGATAATAGATAGTTTGGCTTTCGCGTCGAGTAGCAACTATCTGAGCTTTTCTCAGCGCCGCTAAGTGTTGCGATAATGCAGACTGCGCCAACGGCACAGCTTCGTTTAATTCGCTCACGCTCATTTCACCATCTTGCAGCGAACATAAGATCATCAAGCGATTTTTATTCGCCAATATCTTTAGCATTTGCTCTGCTTGCTCCACATTGTCGGCCATAGCCGCAAAATCGATGTTCATATTCACACTACTCTATATTCTTAAAATGCCGCTAAAGTATAGATTGATATATTAGAAAAGTCTAATATTAGAATTTACTAATATAGTGTTATCTAATATATTAAATACATCACCCTTTTACGAAAACTTGGCATGGAGGATTAGTATGCTGACACCAATTCCTGACTTAATGAAAATTGTTGCCCCAAACCAGCGCCGCATTAGCGCTGACCAAGCAAAACAAGAGCTAAGCGAAAACCATGGTTTATTAATTGACGTACGTGAGCCTGCTGAGCACGCAACTAAAGCAGCGACAGGTGCAATTAATATCCCACGTGGTGTACTTGAAATGAAATTAATGGAAATTGAAAAAGATCCTGCAAGGCCCATTTACTTACACTGTGCAAGTAGTGCCCGCGCCACACTGAGTGCCGAAGCACTGACTCGTGTTGGTTACGAAAATGTCACTGTAATCACCTGTAATACAGAACAAATTTGTCAGGTGTTTTAACTTCATAGAACAGTAACACTGGTCGGATAAGCTCGTACTTTTCTACTTATAGGTACAGAGCAATGACTTTTACGCGCAGACGCTTTTTAAAAGCATCGGCGGCTGGTTTTGGAGCCGCCGTTTTATCTTTTGGTTTAACGGGCTGTAGTCTTAATGACGATGATGACGAAACTACAAAGCAAATCCCTGTCAGCTTTGATCACGGTGTTGCCAGTGGCGACCCGCTCGCTGACAGCCTCATTATTTGGACTCGCATAACACCTCTTGAAAACGTCACGAGTGTTAACGTAGTTTGGCAAGCCTCAACAGATGCTAACTTTACAACCATTAGCCATGATGGCGAAACACAGGTAAGCGATGCAACTGACTTCACCTTAAAAGTTGATCTGCAAGGTCTCGATGCCAACACCACCTATTACTACCGCTTCATAAGTAATGGTAAAACCTCACCCACTGGAGCAGGTAAAACACTTCCAACCGACAACATAGAACAAGTAAAATTTGCCGTTGTCTCTTGCGCTAACTATCCTGCAGGCTACTTCCATGTGTATGGCGAAATCGCAAAACAAACCGATTTAGATGCAGTACTGCACCTAGGTGACTACATCTATGAATATGGTAATACGGGTTATGCCACTGAAGATGCCGCCGAACTTGGCCGTTTATTACCTGATGACAATAGCGATGAAATCATTTCTTTAGCGGATTATCGCAAACGTTACGCCCATTATCGTAAAGACGAAAACCTGCAAGCTGCCCATAGTCATTGTGCATTTATTACTGTTTGGGACGACCATGAAATAACTAATGATACATGGCATAGTGGCGCTGAAAATCACAACGACGGCGAAGGTGAATTTAGCGAGCGCAAAATGCATGCGCTACAAGCATACTTTGAATGGATGCCTATCCGTAATGTTGCCGATAAAGAACGTATTTATCGACGCTTTGAGTTTGGTAATTTAGTGTCATTACACATGCTCGATACCCGTGTTTTGGCGCGCGACGAGCAAGTTAATTATGCGGATTTCGACTTAACCAGCAGCCAAGGACAAACTGACTTTGTTGCAGCAATTAGCTCACCTACTCGTGCTTTATTAGGTAACGAGCAACTTACATGGCTGACTGATGGTTTAACGACAGCAACAACACAATGGCAAGTACTTGGGCAACAGGTGCTGATGACCAAAATGCATTTGCCACTCGAGATTTTACAGTTACTAATGAATATTCAAGTGACTCAAGCAAACGGTGCTGATCCCTCGGCATTACTTGCTCAAGCAAACACATTATTTAGTGAGCTTGCGCAAATTAAAGGGCGCGTATTAGCTGGCGATCCAACGGTTACTAGTGAACAGCGAGCACGTGTAGAAACAACAGCACCTTATAATCTTGACGCATGGGATGGCTATGCTTATGAGCGCGAGCAAATACTTGGGACTGCAATTGCAGCACAAAAGAATTTGGTCGTTTTGGCAGGTGATACGCATAACAGTTGGGCAGGACAATTAGTCACTGATGCAAGCAATCCTGTTTCTGCTAAAGCCGCAGCTGGTGTTGAATTTGCAACATCTTCGGTTTCATCACCAGGTCTTGAGAACTACTTAGCGTTAAATACGCAATCGAGCGAAGCTGTCGCACAAATTGAGCAAGTCATTGCATTATTGGTTAACGACCTAGCTTACAATAACTTAGTTGAACGCGGCTACTTAACCGTCACCTTTACTCAACAACAAGCGCTTGCCCAGTGGCATTATGTAAGTAGCGTTAAAACAGCCGATTACACACTGCTTAGCGAGCGTCAAAAAGCGCTCAGCGTACAAGCTGGTAACCCTACTTTACAAATGGCTTAACGCTTTTCATCTAATAGCGTAACTAACATTTGCTCAATGTTTTTTACGCTATAAGTAAGTGAACGCAGCAGTTCTAACTGACTATCTTCAGGTTGATGCTCAGCTTTAATACTGCTGCTTTGAGTCATCTCATCTTTTTGTTTTAAGATTGCCTCGCGAAACGTCTCTGCATCAACCACTCCGAGCAATGATACTAATGCACCTTGCCCTGATTGACCTGCCGTTTCAAAGCTCAGTCGATAAAGACCAAATTGGCGCATTAAAGGGCCTTGGCTAAGTGCTACATCGGTTATTTTTTCAAGTGGGATCGATTTTTCTTCTTTAAAGAAGACACCGCGTTTTACCACTAACTTACGTGTTAACAACGTGGCTGACATCGCCGCTAAAATACGCCCTGCCACCAGCCAGATTATTAACGCAACAATGGGAATGAAAGGGATCCCTACCATACTAATCACACAGGTAAAAATACCCAGTAATAACCAATACTGTTTTACTTTTGGATCAAAGCTGGCACTCAATAAACTGGTTTCTGTCATCATAGGCTCCCTATAAACTGACTACAACGCGAACAGCTAAGGCAATAAAGATAACCCCTAACAATTTTTCGAGCCATGGATTTGTCTTGGTGAAACCAAAACGCTTTTTTGATATGTCGGTTAACAGTGCAACAACTAGATACCAGCCCGTATCAAGCACAAATACCGTTAAACACATGATTAAACCAACTTGCAAAGTCAGCTTTTCAGGATCAATAAATTGCGAAAACAGTGCTAAAAAGAACACCGCAAGTTTTGGGTTTAAAAAGGCAATAGCAAAGCCATCTTGCAATGCGCTACGAGGACTCGGCTTAGTCTGCTCAACATTCAATGTTTGCGAGCTAGGTTTAGCTAACAAAATACGAATACCCAAATATGCGAGATAGGCTGCACCGCCATAGACCAGCACTTGATAAAGCGTTGGCAACTGAGTCATCAGCGCACCTAAACCAAGTAACGAGGCACACGCATAAAAGCCAACCCCAATACCATGGCTTAACGCCGCTAACATGCCATTCTTCATACCGCCATGTAAACTGTGCTTTAAAACCACAGCTAAACTCGGCCCCGGCGACATCGCTCCCATCACGCAAATTAAAACTAAACTCAACCACTCAGTTAGTGTCATTATTCGTTATTCTCGATTAGCAATAAAACGGATGTTATCTGACCATAAACCCCTGTTGCTGTAGTGATGGTTTTGACTTGCCAGCCAGCTTGTCCTAATTCGAACACTCGTTGATTTAATGCATCAATATCGATGCCGCCAAAAAAGCGTTTCTTTTTAAACTCTACAACTTTTTGCATGTTAGTCCGTCAGTTGGTATTCAAAGTCATAATGATGAATACCCGATTCAATTCGAATTGCCATTTTACCAGAAATACCTTCAAGTTCACCTGCGCCTGAGTCTGGTACCACTTCTAAAATCAATCGGTCAGCCCCTTTATCCATGGTGCCAAAATGTTGCAGCACAAAACTGCCTTGCTTACCTTCTAAGCTACCAACAACTTGCTCTATCGCTACATAACCTGCACTGCCCTGAGTTGCAGTCATGGCACTGAGCATTTCGCCTTGGCTTGTTGCTTCTAATGGACCTGAAAACTGTTTATCAATCGACATGCGTCCCAAATTTACGCCATCTTGCCCTGTGGCATAGCCGCCAATTGGGTTTAACTTTACGGTGAATTGACCACTGATCGTTGTAGATTCCATACTAATCCCTTAATAACTGTTGATTTTTAGAGCATTGATAACCATATCTATACCCTATTCATCAACAAGAATCTAGCATGTCTACCAATAAAGAAAAGGCCGCATTTAGTAGCCTGTTACCGATTTTAGCTTTTATTAAACCCTATAAATGGGTGGTGTTTGCAGCCCTTGGCGCCTTGCTGCTTACGGCCGGTGTTAACTTATCACTCGGACAAGGCGTTAAATTTGTTATCGACCATGGCTTTATTGCAGGCTCACAAGCTCAGCTTCAACAAGCAGTAATGGTGTTGATTGGTTTAATAAGCTTATTAGCTGTAGGTACTTTTTGTCGCTTTTATTTAATGTCGTGGATTGGTGAGCGAGTCAGTAACGATATCCGTAAAGCCGTGTTTGATCGCATCGTTACATTACACCCGAGCTACTTTGAAGAAAACCGTAGTGGCGAGCTGATGTCGCGCCTGACCACCGACACCACCTTATTGCAATCTATCATTGGTTCCTCTTTTTCAATGGCACTACGTAGTAGTTTAATGCTGATTGGTGGCTTGGCTATGTTACTAATTACCAACCTAAAGCTGACTCTTGTCGTTGTTGCCTGCGTACCAGTAGTATTAGTGCCGATGATGATTTTTGGCCGAAAAGTAAGAAAACTGGCAAGCTCAAGCCAAGATGCCATTGCCGATATCAGCACCTATGCTGGTGAGATCATTCAAAATATTAAAGTAGTGCAAAGTTATAGCCATGAAGAACGTGAAAAAGCAGCATTTAGCGAAGAGACCAACAAGGCGTTTCAAGTAGCGAAGAGCCGAATCAAACAGCGCTCGTTTTTGATTGCAGCGGTGATATTTCTGACCTTTAGTGCTATTAGCGTGATGCTTTGGGTTGGTGGCAGTGACGTATTAGCTGGCACTATGACAGGTGGTGAGCTAGGTGCTTTCGTGTTCTATGCGATTATGGTGGCGATGTCTGTAGCAACCGTTGCCGAAGTGTATGGTGAGCTGCAAAGAGCCGCAGGTGCAGCAGCACGGCTGTTAGAGCTACTTGCCGTTGAAAGCATGATCAAAAGTCCAGATACAAATCATGATGCACAACTTGAAGCAAACAAACTTAATCACCCTGCTATCGAGTTTAATGAGGTATCTTTTCATTACCCTTCAAGGCCAGATAAAGCCGCTTTAAATACGCTGAATTTACAAGTAAAACAAGGTCAAACTCTTGCTATCGTTGGCCCATCGGGGGCTGGTAAAACAACGTTGTTTGAGTTACTGCAGCGCTTTTACGACCCAAGTTCAGGGAGTATTTCGCTGGCAGGAATAAACATAAAAGCACTCTCTCTTGATTGCTTACGCCAGCAAATGGGGATGGTGGCACAAAACCCAATTTTATTTAGCTCAGACGTAATGCATAACATACGTTATGGCAACCCAAGCGCCAGCGACGAGCAAGTATATGCGGCGGCCAAATATGCCCATGCCGATGAGTTTATTAGTCAACTACCAGATGGTTACCACAGCTTTTTAGGGGAGCAAGGTGTTAGGCTTTCAGGTGGGCAAAAACAACGCATAGTTCTGGCCCGCGCAATATTAAAAGACCCTGCAATTTTATTGCTTGATGAAGCAACCAGTGCACTCGACGCACAAAGTGAGTTTCATGTACAAGCTGCCCTTGAGCATCTAATGAAAGACAGAACAACACTGATCATTGCCCATCGTTTGGCAACGGTTAAACACGCCGATGTGATTGTCGTGATGGATAAAGGAGAAATTATTGCAACGGGTACGCATCAGCAATTGTTTGAGACTAACCCATTGTATAAACAATTGTGCGAATTACAGTTTAATCGAGATTAAGAAGGGAAATGTCAGGTTTGAAAGGGCATATCAAACCTGACCACAAATCTAGATATAAAATCTAACCTTGTGTATTCGGTACGATCTGAATTTCTACGCGGCGGTTTAAAGCTCGGCCATTTGCTGAGTCATTGCTTGCCACAGGGCGTGTTTCACCATAGCCTCGTGTGCTGATACGCGCAGACATAATCTGATGATTAACTAAGTAATCTTTTACGCTTTGCGCACGTTGTTGAGATAACGTCATATTGTAGCTATCTTTACCTGTGCTGTCGGTATGACCTTCAACGCTTAAATAGGTTTTTTCGTATTTATTCATCACCTTAGCAATTGCGTCTAGGGTGCTATGAAAGCCCGACGAAATATAAGATTGGTCAGTTGCAAAAGTAATATTTGATGGCATGACTAGACGAATATTGTCGCCTTCACGAACCACTTCAACACCTGAGCCTGCTAGCTCATCGCGAAATGCTTCTTCTTGCTTATCCATATAATCGCCAACGGCTGCACCTGCTAATGCACCAATAGCCGCACCAATGAAGATACGTTTATCATCGTGGTCGCCAGTTGCTTTACCTAGAACGGCACCTGTAGCAGCACCAATCGCAGCGCCTTTACCTGTATTCGTTGTCTCACAACCTGTCAATAAAACGGCTAATACGCCCACTGTTAAAACTGATTTTGTAAAAGTCATGTGTCTCTCCATGGCAATTATTCAAATTGAATTGTTAACAATTATGAATGAACGTCTATGAACAAACTATGAAGAATGGGTTACTTATCGATTGCTACAGCAGTAACCGGAGGTAAGTTATAACTTTTGACCAATTCTGTTAAACGGCCATTGAGGACTAAGGTATTAAGGCGCTCTTGAATTTTTTCGGCTAAACTCGAGCTTGCAAACTGTTTACTTAGGGCAATGTGACCATAAATAACATCTTTATAGCGATAAGGCATTTTTACAATTTCTTGTGAAGGTCGCTGCAAAAAAACGGAGGCATGATCTGCAGTCTCTTCAACAGCAATCACTAAATCAACACGATTTTTTAATAACATCTCAAAAGCATTATGTTCGCTTAAAGCCTCGATTTTAGTGAGGGTTTTATCAGTGTCGAAGCTGGGAAAATGCGCAGCACCTCGCATTACCGCAATGCGCTTACCGACTAGGTCTTGATAATTGTTTATTTTAAGCTCGCTATCAGCTTTTGCATAAAACACGAAAGAAGACGACAGCATCATATACGGCGGGGTAAGAAACTGCATTTTTTGTTCGCGCGCTTCTGTGCGAATAAGGCCGCCCATCACATCCAGCTCATTTTGCTCAAGCATCTTTAAACAACGAGAAAATGGGCAAGCAACATACTCAAACTTAATTGGTAAGCTAGGTTGCATTTCACGCATAATATCAACAATTGCGCCACTCACTTTACCATCATCAGAAATCATGCCATAAGGGGGCGCATGATCAACAGCCACCAACACTTTCTCATAAGAGTTCGCAGATACTAAGCCACTGAAAAAAAATAACAACAAACTTGCAATGTAGTGTTTCATAGTGATACTCATGACTACGTTCACTGGTTCTGTATATTGTAGACGGCCTTGTGTCATAAAAACCACAAAAATGTCATACAATTTTGTCATAATTGAAAAAAAATTACTGATGGCAAATCAATGTTATTCATCATATTTAAGCAATTCTTTTTATTAGGCTGTATGAGCTTTGGTGGCCCTGCAGCACACCTTGGTTACTTCAAACGCCACTTTGTTGATAATTTAAAATGGCTTTCTGCTGAACGCTATGCCCAACTGATTAGTCTTAGCCAAGCATTACCGGGCCCAGGTTCGAGTCAAGTTAGCTTTGCGATGGGGGTTGAAAAAGGAGGGGTATTGGGTGGCCTGTGCGCTTTTATTGGGTTTACCCTACCCTCATTTTTAATCATGTTTTTTCTGGCTCTAAGCGCTCATCAATTTGGTGATATATACTTTGCAGTAATTGCTGGGCTAAAACTCTTTGCAGTAGTGATTGTTGCCGATGCAACCTATAGCATGGCAATGAGCTTTTGCAAAAACCACTTACATAAACTTATAGCAGTGCTAAGTACTGTTGTATTGATTATTTTCTCACAATTATCGAGCCAAATTTTAGTACTTATTGCAGCAGCGGCTATAGGTTGGTGCTATCCACAACTTAAATTACCTGAAAGCCAAGAGCAAAAATCAGTGAAAATAGCTTGGTTACCACTTGGCTTATTTGCCATCTTGTTATTAATTAGTTTTTTACCTTTCGGTGAATCGCTTTCTTTGTTTGCCCCATTTTATCAAACTGGCGCTATGGTCTTTGGTGGCGGTCACGTTGTGTTACCTATTTTACAAGCTGGTGTACCGAGCCTTGAAACTGAGCAGTTTTTATCGGCTTATGCCAGTGCCCAAGCCATACCTGGACCGATGTTTACTATCGCTACTTATTTAGGCGCACAAGTTACACCAAGCATTCCACTTGTAGGTGCTATTGTCGCGACCATCCTGATTTTCTTACCGGGTTTTTTGTTGATGTTAGCCTTTATGAAAAGCTGGTTACAGTTAGCAGATAAGCCACGCTTTGCAGGCAGTATCGCAGCGCTAAATGCCGCTGTAGTGGGGTTTTTAGCCGCTGCTCTTTATTCACCGATTTGGCAATCGGCAGTGCAAAATCTATGGCAAGTAGCTTTAGTCATTGCAGCATTTACATGGCTAAGAATGGCAAAGCCACCTATTTGGTGGCTTTTGTTAGGCTTTATTACGATTAGCTTATTGATTGGTCAGCTTTAAGCTTTCTCACGTGGAGGATTAGCTACCTTGATACTAGGCTTTAAGCCAGTTTGGGCTTCGCTTGTGCTCAACTGACCCGTAACACTTTGATAAGGTCTAAGCCCAAAAATAGGCAGTACAGCAAGTAGATGATCCATGATCTCTGCTTGCAAGTGCTCGTATGAAATCCAGCGCTTATCCTCACTAAAGCAATAAAACTCAATAGGTAAACCATGATTTATTGGTTGCAGCTCTCGCACCATTAAAGTTAAATCACGATTAATTTTTTCATGTTGCTTTAAGTAACCTTCAGCATAACGTCTAAATAAGCCAAGATTTGTTACTGGGTTAGGTAAATTTGCTACTCGTATGTAGTCATGCAAAGGAATTGCATCATCAATTTGCTCTCGAAAAGCATCATCCACCAAACGAATACTATTCATATCAATGTTTAAAGAACGCTTGATACGACGACCACCTGACTCTTGCATACCACGCCAGTTTTTAAATGACCCTGCAACTAACATGTAAGTTGGAATGGTTGTAATCGTGTTATCCCAGTTACGCACTTTTACTGTATTTAAGCCAAGGTCGATAACTTCACCGTCTGCGCCATAGCTATCCACTTGGATCCAATCACCATAAGTTACTAGTCGATTTGCTGCTATTTGAATACTGGCGACAAAACCCAAAATGGTGTCTTTAAATACGAGTAAGGTCACCGCCGCTATCGCACCAAAGCCAGACAAAATATAAGTTGGCGACTTCTCTAGCAAAATGCTCACAATGAGAATGGCGCAAACCATAAAAGTGATAAGTTTTACAACTTGGATCAAGCCCTGAATCGGAATATCGCGCGCAAAATCAAGCTGGTTATAAATACCACCAGCAATGCTCACCACACTACTTAAAATGAAGCCACCGTAAATGATCAGTGCAATTTGACCCACCGTTTTAAGTACTAATGCAGCGACATCATGAACTGGATAAACATAATCGAAGGTCGCTAAATAAAGTACACAGCACAATATCCCTGCAAAACGACGGTTTAACTTATTGAGCATAGGTGTGAGCGCACCAATACGCTCAGGAGACAGGCGTGTAACAACCTTTTGAATACCCGGTAGTAATAAGCGACGGGTAAACATGTAAATTATTAGTAATGAGCCAACGCCGATAGCTGTAGCGGTTAATGCACTTATTAGCGCCGCGTCTGGCATTGATTCAAACCAAGGCATCACCAACTCTTGTAGGTGAGTTTGCTTCATGGCGCTTCAATCTCCTTATTGATGGTAGCAAGGTACTCAGCTTGCTGAGCTTGGTGATAAGTTAGTAGCTGAGCATCTTTTTGTAACCACAACTCATTAATATGTTGTTGGAAAGCCGTTCTAAATGCACGGTCATGCTGATAATCACCAATCATCTCTGCGCTAATTGCTTGCACTTGCACTTCAACTTTAATCACGTTTAAACGGCCACGCATCAGGTTACGGCAAATATGGTCGCCCTCCCCCTGATAAATAATCGAGGTATTTAATAATGCATCAAATTGCTCACCTAACACCTCAAGAGCAAATGCTATACCGCCTGCTTTGGGCTTTAAAAGGTAAGTAAACGGACTATTTTGCTTACTGTGCTTTTGACTTGTAAAGCGCGTGCCTTCAACAAAGTTAATGATTGTTGTTGGGTGATTACGAAAATCACGGCAGCTACGTTTGGTGCGCTCAACATCAAGCCCTTTCAGCTTAGGATTTTTTGCCAGTTGCGCTTTGCTCACCCGCTTCATAAAAGGCATACCCATAGCCCATGCGCCAGTGCCAATGAATGGCACATACTTCAGCTCATCTTTTAAGAAAAACTTTGGCGCGGGTAAAACATCGATTGCACTCAGAACAACAATGTCTAGCCAGCTCATATGATTAGAGATAAGTAAGTACCAACCATCTGTAGTAACTTTACCTTTAATATCAATTTCAATTACTGGGCAACCTAACCACAAGGCAAAGCGGTTACCTTTACACCAACCGCGATAAGCTAAATGAAGAATATCGCTAACCACCTTAAATGGCAGTAGTAACTTAAGCACACCAAACAGCAGCACCAGCGTGCCCCAAATAATCACATTAGCAAACAAGACAATACTAACTAGAACGCCTGTTAACCAATTTGGTAAAAATTTCTTTAACATATGTGTGCTCTCGACTGCGTTAGCAATACTACTGCGTTTTAGCTTCTAATTCGGCTAACTGTTGATTTTTTTCTTCCCAAATTCGATTTAGCTCAGCTTGAAAATTTACTCTAAACTCTGCATCGCCCGTATAATCCCCAATCAAATTTGGACTCACTTCCATCACTTCTACTCGCACATCGACTTGCTTTACTCGACCACTAGCAAAGTCCACAAAGCTAGGAATACCACCAGGGTAATGAATGGTTACATTCACTACTTTGGAAATTTGTTCACCCATTGCTTGCATAACAAACGCAACCCCGCCCGCTTTCGGCTTTAATAGGTGCTCAAAAGGACTATTTTGGCGAGAATGCTTTTGCTCAGTAAAACGCGTACCTTCAACAAAGTTAACAATACTCACTGGCATTTCTTTAAACTTTTCACAGGCTTTGCGCGTGGTTTCTAAGTCTTTGCCACGCAATTTAGGGTTTTTCTTTAACTGGGCTTTACTCGTACGAGTCATGAATGGGAAATCCAACGCCCACCATGCAAGACCCAAGAAAGGAACGTATATCAGCTCTTTTTTCAAGAAAAAGTTTAAAAACGGAATACGGCGATTAAACAGACGTTGCATAACAACGATATCGACCCAGCTTTGATGATTCGCGATCACCAAGTACCAGTCTTTCGCTTTTAACTGCTCAAGACCTGTCACGTTCAGATTATATGAAGCAAATATGTTTTGGTTGATGCTGTTGCAACTCACCCACATAGTGGCGCATTGCTTAGCAATCCAACTCATTAATTTTTGCAATGGCTTGATTGGAATAAGCTTTATGAGGCCACAAATAAAAATAGGCACAAACCAAAAAAGGGTATTGAGGGTGTAAAATAAAAAACTGAACACACAACGGATCATCGACATTACTACTTATTCCTTTAACGCTTAATCTTCAAAATACGTATAGCCAGCAAGGCCTGCATTTAGTTCTGATAAATATTGTGCCTTAGATTGCTCATCAATTGCCAGTGAGTTGACCCGTTTTGCAAAGTTTTCAGCAAGAATCTCGCTATCATAATCAACAAACTTTAATACGTCCTTAACACTGTCACCTTTAATGGCATTAGTCAGTTGATAGCCTGCTTCTGTAAGCTCAACATGCACTGAATCTGTATCGCCGAACAGGTTATGTAAATCACCTAAAATCTCTTGATACGCACCCACTAAAAACATTGCAATATGGTATTGCTGACCTTGCTTGTACTCAGGAATAGGTAAGCTGCTCTCTATGCCTGTGCCTTCGACATAATCACGAATTTGCCCATCTGAGTCACAGGTAATGTCTTGAATAATGGCGCGCTGTGTTAATGGCTGATGCAAGTTTTCAACTGGCATGACAGGGAATAACTGCCCAATCCCCCAGACATCGGGGAGTGACTGAAATAATGAGAAGTTAACGAAGAGCTTATCGGCAAGTTTCTCGTTTAAATCGTCTAACACTTCTCGATGTGAACGGGCATTCTCACTAAGTGATGCACGAACACGATGTAAAATTGTGAAATACAACTGCTCGAGCTTCGCCCACTCAAGCATAGTGAGTAGGCCATGCACATATTGGTCATGGGCTTCACTGAATAGATGCATTGCATCATGATAAATTTCCAACGCCATACGCGGTGTTAAACGCTGTAAACACTGCCACATTTCATCTAGTACCAATACACTGCCTGCCTCTGGCGCCGTTGGATTTGCATGGTTTGGCGCACGCTCAACATCAATAACATCTGTAATTAATACCGCGTGGTGCGCTGTTAACGCACGGCCTGACTCGGTAATAATGGCAGGGTGTTTTAGGTCATGTTGCTGACACACTTCAGCAAACGCATTAACTACATTACGCGCATATTCTTCAACACTGTAGTTCATTGAACACGAACTACGTGACCCAGAGCCTTCGTAATCAACACCTAAACCGCCACCGACATCCACGGTATTAAGTGGTACGCCTAACTGTGTTAACTCTGCAAAGTGACGAGCACATTCACGCAGTGCGCGATGAATATCGCGGATATTGGCAATTTGCGAGCCGATGTGGAAATGCACTAGTTGCATTAAATGAAGTTTATTGCGCGATTTAAGCAGCTCAACCGCAGATAGCACTTGCCCTGCTGTTAAACCAAACTTACCTTTTTCGCCACCGGTATTCTGCCATTTCCCCTTACCAACCGAGTTTAAGCGAATACGAATCCCAATTGATGGCTCGATGCCTAGGTCATCAATTTCTGCCAATAGAGTAGTTAGCTCAGAAAGTTTTTCTACAACAATATGAACCTTATGACCCATGCCTTGGCCAATACAGGCTAAGCGTAAAAACTCACTGTCTTTATAACCATTACAAACGATGGTAATTGGCTCTTGTGCTACACCTAAAATAGCCATCAGCTCAGGTTTTGAGCCGGCTTCAAGGCCCACTAAACCACTTGGGTGAGCAAGTAGTTTACTGACCACAGAACGCTGTTGATTAACTTTAATTGGATAAACACAGGTATAACTACCTTGGTATTCACGGGCATTTCGTGCTTTGGTAAATGCGCTAGTCAGCGTTTCAACGCGATTTTGTAAGATATCGGTAAAACGCACTAAAACAGGTAGGGTAAGACCTTGCTTTTTAAATTGCTCAGTCAGTTCAGATAAAGACACCGCGGCTTTAGTTTGATCGCCATCAGGGTAAGCCACCAGCTCACCTTGTGCGTTGATGTCAAAGTAACCGTCACTCCAGTGAGCAACATTGTATGTTTCGCGTGCTTTATCTAAACCCCAAGTCATGGCAATGTCTTCTGTAAATTCATTAAATATAAACGCACATTTTAATACGCTAGGGCTGACCACGCTAACAAAAATTGCGCTGTATGCCAAAGTGATAAAAAATATTCGCTATACTGATTAAAATTTGATTGAGCAATTAGCCAAGCACTGGCAGAATTGCACCCCTTTTTTACCATTAACCAAAAGTGTATAAGCAAGATGGCTAATTTAGATCAAAATAACTGGTTCACTGAAATTAGTGACCGTGATGGTAGTGCCTTTTCATTACGCATTACTAAGAAGCTTGATGAACAGCAATCGCCATTTCAAAAAGTAGAAATGTACGAAACAACTGACTTCGGTAATCTGATGATTATTGACGGTTGTACTATGGTAAGTAGCCGTGAAAACTTTTTTTACCACGAGATGATCAGCCATCCGGCATTGCTTGCACACCCAAATCCAAAAAATGTTGTGATCATTGGTGGTGGTGACTGCGGTACTTTACGCGAAGTATTAAAACACCCAAGTGTTGAAAACGTAACGCAAATTGATATCGACGAAGTCGTGACACAAATGTCACTTAAATACTTCCCTGAGCTGTGTGAATCAAATCAAGATCCGCGTGCTACAGTGATGTTTGATGACGGCATCAAGTACATGCGCGAAGCAGCGCCAGAATCAATCGATGTAGTCATTGTTGATGGTACAGATCCAGTTGGCCCAGGCGAAGGTTTATTTAACCACGCTTTCTATACCAGCTGTTTAACTGCACTTCGCCCAGGTGGCATCTTAATTCAGCAAAGTGAATCGCCACTTATGCACATGCCACTTTTAGTTGAAATGCGTGATGCAATGACTGAAGTGGGCTTTGTTGACTTACAAACGCTGCCTTTCCCACAACCAATTTATCCAAGTGGTTTATGGTCTGTAACGCTTGCTCGTAAGTCAGAAGCGTTCGCTGGTTTTCGTGAAGATGATGCCAATAAACTTGCGCAAAGCACTGAATACTATAATGCAGGTATTCACCACGGTGCATTAGCCACACCTAATTATATGAAACGTGCTTTCGAGAAAAAGTAAGCGTTTTGACTAGATGAAAAAAGGGCTCATTGAGCCCTTTTTTGTTGTATTAAACCTTAAATCTATTAACTAACTGATTCAGTTCGTCAGTAAGCTGATTCATACGGTTAGCGACCTCTTGTGTTGAACTCGCTAACCCGCCTCCATGTTGGGTTTGATCGTTTAGATCAGACAGGTTTTGACTAATTTCATCTGCCACAGCAGTTTGCTCTTCAGTTGCTTGTGCTGTTTGCATCGCCATATCATTTACTTTGACCGATGATTCTTGCATCGAGTTAAGTATATCGTTAGTTTGGGTAAACGATTCTACTGCTTCATCAGCAAAACGCTTACCACTATTAATCGCCTGTAAGGATTGCTCAACACTGGCTGCAAATTGCTCAACCATAGTTTGAATATCATTAGTGCTTTCTTGGGTCCGAGTTGCTAGGGTACGAACCTCATCTGCAACCACCGCAAAACCTCGCCCTTGCTCACCAGCTCGCGCAGCTTCAATTGCGGCATTGAGTGCAAGTAAGTTAGTTTGCTCAGCTATAGCGCGAATAACTTCAAGCACTTTAGCAATGTTGTCTGAGCTTTGTTGCAGTTCAGTGGAACGTTGGCTGGCATGTTCCATATTATCTGACAAGGCAACAATTTTTCGACTCGAGTTATCAACCGCAGCCAAGCCTTGTTTAGCCAGTTGCTGTGAGTTGTCAGCTTCATGGGATGAGTTTTGTGCCACACCTGCAACCTCACGACTTGCAACGCTCATTTCATGTACTGCACTAACTATTGATTCAGATGCTTGGCTAAGCTTTTGATTTATTTGATGGTTCTGATTAGCAAAATTATCAAGGTCACGACCTAAATTATGCAGCTCTTTAGCCTGTCCAAGTATGTCTTTGATAAGTTGTTGTAGGTTATCTAAAAACCCGTTAAAAGCCGTCGCAAGTTCTGCAAACTCGTCTTGTGTTTTTACATTGATACGGCCTGTTAAATCACCATCTCCCGACGCAATCTCATTAATTCGCTCTGTCACAAAGTTAATCTGCTTCGTGAGTTGTCGAGGTACATAATAGCTAAACCAACCAGCGACAAGTAAAACGATAGCGATCATTATCATTAGTTTAACTTTAAAGCTGATAACACCATCCATTAACTTCTCAGTTTCAGATTTTGATGTTTTATCTGCTGCTTCGCCTGCTTTATCTAAAATATCCCTCAGTGCTGAAAATGTTTGTTCAGCAATCTGCTTTTTTTCACTGTTTTGTGGGTCATTAATAAAGTTTTTTGATGCCGAATACCATGAATCAAATGCGCTATCAAAATGACGGAACCGGTCGACTACCTCGGTGTAAGGTGACATGTAAGACAAGTATTGCCCAAAGCGCTCTTTAACTTGATCGGCATTTTCTTGATGTTCATTTAGATAAGTTTTATCTGTGTTACTGCTTGTAACAAGAGTAAGCTCGGCAACCTTTGCTTGGTAAATATCTCTATCAGCATTAACAACGACCGAAATCGCATTCAAAAATCGTTCTGATTGCGCGTCAACAGCTTGTTTTTGCAAACTGATAAGATAAGTGTAGCCTGCAATTAGAATAAGAATGGCAATGCCTAACAAAATAATCGGTAGGGAACTTTTAACGCGAATGCTTTGTAAATTCATACATTTTCCTAATTAAAAATCGAAACCAGCATGCTTATTGAATCTTAGCTGAAAAATATAAAACTGTATGAAATTAAAAGTGCCAACTCGCTGAAAGCTGAAATTGCTGCTGCGAGTTATGCTCATTAAATCCCATACCGGGTCTGTTTTGAGCGTCACTGCTCAGCACTGAATATTCAGCACCTACTTGCCACTTGGTTGACAGTTGATAACGCCAACTTGCGGTTAAAGCTTCTCCACGACTTTGGTTAGGATCAAATTGCCAATCATCATGATCGCTAACCTTGAAATAATCATACCTAATTGTGAGACGATGCTGGTCTAACTTGTGGCTTAATAAAACAAAATGGCTATAAAAATCATTGTCTACCCCACGATTTGTACCCATCGCAGTTTTACCATCAAGGAGCTGTACAATAATGCGTGTTTGCTTATTAAACTTATACAACCATGCCGCGCTTAAAAAACGTGTATCCCACGCATATTGACCAGTACGGGTATTCAAAGCACCTGGATCGCCATTGTTGTCATAATAATAGACACGTAATTGTGATTTTTTTTGATAATCCCAATGAGCGCCAACGTAATAGCCAAAGCGCCCATCGACTTCTTCGAAAGGCTCCACGTGCTCGGCTTGCTTATCTAGCTGCGACCATTCAAATGAACGTGGAACAGCAAAATCAATTTGTTCATTGAACGTAGTCTGCCTGCCATGCATAGCAAAGCCACGCCATGACAGCAACGTCCCAGCAGGATCGTTGCCTTTAAAAACCGCAGCAAAGCCTTCAAAACTATGATTACTTCTAAATTGCCTACCTGGGCGCTTGATGTTTGCCTCTAAACCAAAGGCCCGCACTTCTTCGCCAATCCAAGTATTAATCGCAGAATTAGTGTAGTTATAAGGTGACATCCAGCCATTTTGCGGGTTCTCAAGCGACATTTTGGGATAAAAGCCACCTCCTTTCACTGTCCATTTATAACGACTAGCTGTAAGAGGCTGATATTGCAAATAAGCCTGAGTTAAACCAACTGTTAGTTCTGGATCAGGGTGAGCGTTAAGTACTGTGTGCGCAGACCAATCGCTATTTAACTCAAAACGACTACTCAGCATAGCTTGGGATATCACAACACCATCATGCTCTTGGTCATAAAGGTATAAGCCAATTCCTTTACGCTGATAGCTAGCTAGTTGGTCACCACGCACAGCCGAAACAGTTACCAGACCATCATGCTCAGCATATACCACTGCAGGCAACCCAAAAACACTCGCCAATAGCAAGGCTTGCCATTTATTCATAATCATCAAACTCGTCACTGCTTAGTTCTAATTTTGGTAATAAGTTTTGCTTTAACTGATAGCTCACCGACTTTGCATTGTTCGTTATCTCGATAGTTTCTGGTGTACTGATATCATTAAAGCGGTCATGCCAAACAGCCAAAGTAAACTTACTTTCAGGTAAGCTTAATTCAACCATACCTTGATCATCTGTTTGCCCATAAATCCCACCATCGACGACCACAATGTAACCCAGCATCCAGTCATGAATGTTACAGCCAAGCTCAACAACCCCCGATTGTGCAAAGTTAATCGGTTTTTCGGGTTTATCGTGGTAAAGCTTTAACTCAAATTGCTTTGTTTTAGAAAATGAATAAACGTGGTGCATGATTGAATCAAGGTTAGGAAATTCAACATTTGCCCCTTGTGGCACTGCCAGCACATGAGGCACAAAGGCACGTTCTTTTTGGCTCATGGTATAGTGACTATCAGCAACAGCAAGCTGTTTTGAACCTTTGAGCCAAACCACGGCATTCTTGACTGGCTGATTCTGCTTATCAACTATCTGTATTTGCTGTGCCAATAAACTTTGACTAAACAATAGTAGCAACAGGGTTATTCTTATCATTTTGCTTAACCTTTTTAGGTGCAGGGCTGATATCGCAGCGTTCACTTTGTTGAATACGTATGCAGATCTCTCGTATTAACCGGCAAGTCACTTTATGCTTTAAGGATGTATGAGAATACGTGACAACAATCCATAACCATAAGCCGCCAAGGAACAATAATGCGATTAACTGCCTTAATGTTAGCAGCCTTTTCAGGTACTTGCCTAGCACAAACCACAACCGTCAGTTCACCTGATGGGCAGATCAAAGTAACTATCTCAGATGAGCAACACACACCTAGCTACGAAATCAGCTTTGCAGGTAAACAAGTCATTGCTAACTCTTCGTTAGGCCTTGTTTTTAAACAACAACCAGCAATGAGCGAAGGTTACAAAATTAGCAGCCAAACCACTGACTCTGTAAAAAACAGCTGGGATCAACCTTGGGGTGAGCGCCAAACAGTAGTTGATAACCATAACGAAGTCGCTGTTACTTTTAAAAAACCACAACCACAAGGTGGCACGTTTACGGTACGTTTTCGCGCTTTTAATGATGGTGTAGGTTTTCGATACGAATTACCAAAACAAGCTGGCTATGATGATGTAGAAATCACTAAAGAGCTTACAGAATTTGCAATTACAGACTCATCAGATGCAACAGCTTGGTGGATCCCCGCTCGTGGTTGGAACCGTTATGAATATGTTTATAACACCACCCCACTTCATAAAGCAGCACTTGTGCACACACCATTTACTATAAAAAATAAAGAGGGTGTGCATATTAGTATTCACGAAGCTGCCCTTGTTGATTATGCAGGCATGGTGTTAAATCAACGTCGTGATGGTACCTTCCAAGCCGATTTAACACCTTGGTCAGACGGTGTAGCGGTTAAAAAGCACGGCGCATTTAATACTCCTTGGCGTACAATTCAAATTGGTGATGAAGCCGTTGATTTAATCAACTCAGATATCATCTTAAACCTAAATGAGCCAAATAAGCTGGGTGATGTATCTTGGGTTAAACCGGGTAAATACGTAGGTATTTGGTGGGGTATGCACATCAATGAAAATACTTGGGGTAGCGGTAAAATTCATGGTGCAACCACTGCAAACACGAAATATTACATGGACTTCGCTGCTAAATATGGCTTCGATGGCGTGCTAGTCGAAGGCTGGAATATTGGCTGGGATGGCGACTGGTTCTATAACGGTGACGTTTTTAGCTTTACACAACCTTATGACGACTTTGATATTGAAGAGCTGACACGTTACGGCAAAGAAAAAGGCGTACAATTAATCGGTCACCACGAAACGTCGGGTAACGTGACTAACTACCGTAACCAAATGGAAGATGCATTTGCGTTATACGAAAAATCAAATGTAAGCCAAGTTAAAACAGGCTATGTCGCCGACGGTGGTAACATCAAGCGTATCGATGAAAATGGTATTGTACGCAAAGAGTGGCACGATGGTCAGTTCATGGTTAATGAATACCTACACAACGTAAAACTTGCTGCAAAACATAAAATTAGTATCAACACGCATGAGCCTGTGAAAGATACCGGCCTACGTCGTACATACCCGAACTGGATTGCTCGTGAAGGTGCCCGTGGTCAAGAGTTTAACGCTTGGGGTACACCGCCGAATCCACCAGAGCATATTCCAATGCTAGCTTTCACGCGTATGCTTGCAGGCCCAATGGACTTTACGCCAGGTATTTTTGATATGGGCTTTAACGGCTTAGGTGCTGATACCAACCGCCCACAAACAACCCTAGCGAAGCAATTAGCGCTATACGTTGTAATGTACAGCCCAATTCAAATGGCGGCAGATTTACCACGTAATTATTTAGCGAAGCCAGATGCATTCCAGTTTATTCAGGATGTACCAACTGATTGGCAACAAAGTATTGCACTACAAGGTGAAGTTGGCGATTTCGTTGTATTTGCACGTAAAGAACGCAAGCGTGATCAATACTCAGGTAACGACTGGTATCTAGGTGCTGTTACAGACGAAAAAGCCCGCACTTTAGAAGTGAAGTTAGACTTCTTAGATAAAGGTAAAAAATTTGAAGCGCAAATCTACCGTGACGGTGACAAAGCTGAATGGATAAATAACCCTTACGACTTAAAAGTAGAAAAACGCATAGTGACTGCTGATGATAAGCTAACGTTAAAGCTTGCCACCAGCGGCGGTACAGCGATTCGTTTTAAAGCAATCTAAGCTAAAAGCTGTTAGTTTAAGCTTCAAGTAAAAAGAGCGCGGCATTTGATGTCGCGCTTTTTTATTGCCATAAAAAAGCAGCCCACTCGGGCTGCTTAAAACTTATAGCTTAAAGCTAAATACTTTTAAAAAGGCAAATAGATTTGCGCGCTGAGGCCACCTTCTGGGCGATTAAGTAGTTGTACTCGGCCGCCGTGCATATCGACAATACGTTTAATTATCGCAAGGCCTAAGCCACTGCCTTCGCTACCGCGAGCGGCATCACCTTGTTTAAACGGTTCAAATACAGTTTCAAGTTCGCTTTCAGGGATCCCCGGGCCATGATCGTTAACCACGACCATAGCAAACTTTTTATTACTGCTCACGCGGGTTTCAACCTCTATATCACCATCTGAATAGCGAATTGCGTTTTCAATCATATTAGTAACAACACGCTTTATTGCCACCATACTCACTGGCACTTCACTTAAGCTCGGATTCTCTTTAAAGGTAATAGTGCGGTGATGTTTTTGTTCAGCTTCGACAACTTCTGAAACAATCGCGTTTAAATCTTCTAGCTCAAGTTCTTCACGTTTGTGGTGGCGTAAATATTCAATGAATTGGTCGATAATGGCATTCATGTCTTCAATATCATGAATGATCCCTTCACGCAGGTAATCTTCATCGTCCGACATCATTTCGGTGGCAAGGCGAATACGTGTAAGCGGCGTACGCAAGTCATGAGAAACACCTGCCATTAATAACCGACGGTCATTCTCAAGGGCAGCAATACCACGCGACATTTGGTTAAACGCACGGGTTACTTCAATGACTTCTGTAGAGCCTTGCTCTTCTAGCTTGGTAGAAAAGTCACCCACCCCTACTTTAACAGCGGCTTGTTGCAGTGCCTTTAAAGGTCTATTTAGATGGCGGGCAAACAACCACCCACCGAGTACACTTAAAAAGCCAATACTCGATAAATAAAAGGTTAAGAATTTTAGGTTGTTTTCTTGCAGGCCGGTGAGCGGCACGCGTACCCAATAACCCGGTGCTTGTGGAGCTTCAACCCAATAAACAAGTGGGTCGGTTTGGCTAATACGTACCCGAGCAGAACCATTGAGCTCTTTCGACATGCTTCGCGATAGCATTGAGTACTCACGAGTTTCAGCCAAACCCTGACTCATTGCTTGGCGCTGGGTCATGACCTCGATGCCGGTGATCTCAAAAAACTTATCAGAAGCTTCCTTGCTAACCTCAACCCCTTCTTCCCATTCAATAAACACGGTTTTCACCTGTTTAGATAGGATCAGGTTTACTTGTTCTATAGTTGGTTTAACAACATAAAAACTGACCGTAATATAAGAGACAATTTGATTGATTAACAGCAGGGCTGCAACCAAAAATACCGTTTGTCCAAACGCACTACGTGGAAACATGCCCATTACTGTTATTTTTCACCGTCTGGCACAAATACGTAGCCTAAGCCCCATACTGTTTGTATATAACGTGGATTCGCGGCATCCACTTCGATCATCCGGCGTAAGCGTGAAACCTGCACATCGATACTGCGCTCAAGCGCACTGTAATCTCGGCCGCGCGCTAAGTTCATCAGTTTATCGCGACTAAGCGGTTCACGAGGATGAGTCACTAACGCTTTTAATACCGCAAACTCACCACTGGTTAACGACATTGTTTTATCACCATGGCTCATTTCGCGGGTCGCAAGGTTTAGTGTGAAGTCACCAAAGCTAATTTCGTTTTCTTCGGCAGCAGGCGCACCCGGCACTTCTTTCGCACGACGACGTAAAATTGCTTTAATACGCGCTAACAGTTCACGTGGGTTGAATGGTTTTGGAATGTAATCATCAGCACCAAGCTCTAAACCGATTATACGGTCAACTTCATCGCCTTTGGCTGTAAGCATTACAATTGGAATGTCATTTTCTTTTTGACGTAAACGACGGCAAATTGATAACCCATCTTCACCTGGCAACATTAAATCTAATACTATCAAATGGAAGTTTTCGCGCTCTAATAAGCGATCCATCTGCTCTGAATTTGCTGCTGAGCGAACAATAAAGCCTTGTTCTACAAGGTAACGCTCTAGCAAACTTCGTAAGCGCATATCGTCATCAACAACCAATACTTTTGTCGTTTCGTGTCCCATAACTTTCATTCTTTTTGTAATATGTTACTTATTAATATAAATGAAAAAGTTAAGAATAAAAAACGAATTACGCGCTTAGATTGTTACTGAACATTTCAAAATCCCACTCGACAAAGGTAAAAGACTTTTATACCTTGCGGCTGGTTTTCTTTTTAGGCTGAATAAAATGGCAAAGACAAATTTAATAACCCGAGAAGGGTATCAGCAATTACAACAAGAACATGACTACTTATGGCATGAAAAGCGCCCTGAAATTACCAAAATTGTGACTTGGGCAGCAAGCTTGGGCGACCGTTCTGAAAACGCAGATTATCAGTTTAATAAGCGTGTTTTACGACAGATAGATCGACGTGTGCGCTATCTTCGTAAACGCATGCCAGATCTTAAAATTGTTGACTACAACCCACAGCAAGCAGGAAAAGTGTTTTTTGGTGCTTGGGTCGAAATTGAGAATGAACAAGGCGAAACAAAGCGCTTTCGTATTGTCGGCCCCGACGAAATTTACGAGCGCAAAGATTACATTTCGATTGATGCACCTATGGCTCGAGCGCTACTTGGCAAACAGGTTGATGATGACTTTTCGGTGAACACACCTGAAGGCGCAAAAGAATGGTATATCAATGAGATAACTTATCCGGATGCGAAATAACTTTTGCCAGAAAATTCAGAAAGCGTTAATTAGTGATTGTTTAGTCTAAAAATGTGATCTATAACTAAAGTTACTCAAGATAAATCATTACTTGAGTCTTAGAAGGTAGTAAGTATGTCAAACGCAATACAACGCATAATGAATAATGCCATTGTATTCGCACTATTAATTAGTGTGAGTTTGATATCTTATGCCAGTGATATAGAGAGCCATTCAGACAGTGTTACGCCAACCGCTCACTTTATTGCGTGTGATAGTGCAGACCCTGCTAACTTAGATACCGACCTCGATAAACATACTCCTGCGTTCATCACTAATGTAGCCCAACCACTGCAAGATGCACCTGTTGTTTCGTATGTTCCCCCTTGTAATAAGGTGTCTGTTTATAGCGCGCACCAGCGAGGACCACCTGCTTTTTAATTAACTCAAATTTTCTATTTCAGTTTTATTAAAATGTATGGTGATCAAAATGAATAAATTCAAAGAATTACGTCTTCAAGACATTTCTAATGGTGCTTTATCTAATACTGTAAACGAAGTTGAACCAACCCTCGACTTAACTTCTCCAGCGCTAAAAGTATTAAATAGCTTTACAAGCAAAGACCCTGTGCGAGCACATCATGATTTGAGTATTGTCGATGCACTTAAACAAACCAGCAGTCGTTGTTCTGACTTTATTTTAGTCGTAGATAATGACGAAAAGCTTATTGGTATTACTTCAAGTGCTGACTTACAAAGCTCTAAAATCATGATTCTTGCTCAGCGCCTCAATTTACATCGCAATGAAGTTACTTTGCAGCATGTAATGACACCACTTAGCAGCTTAGCTGGTGTAAGCTTACAAAGTATTAGCTATGCATGCATTGGCGATGCACTGCAAACTATGGAACACCAAGGTATGATGTTCCTTTTAGTAACCAGCGCTGAACATGAAATTTGTGGTTTGATTTCAGCCCGTGAAATTGCTAAAAAATTACATATTCCTGTTAATATCAACCCAATTGCTAATGGCTTCAGCGAAGTATTACAGCAGGTTGATCACCCGCACTAAGCGTTAAAACCCGCGTTGTGTAAGACTATTTTTGCAGGCCTTAAAAGCAGTGCTTTTAAGGCCTTCTTATTGTGATATTATTCAGGCAATTAATCTTCAGTTTTACTGATTTTCTATTTTTAAAAAGGGTTATGCATGAGCAATATCTCTGCACGCTTAGCAACTGAGCTAAGTGCCCAGCAACCACAAGTTGTTGCTGCAATCAAATTACTTGATGAAGGTGCCACAGTTCCTTTTATCGCCCGCTATCGTAAAGAAGTAACTGGTGGCTTAGATGACACGCAATTACGTTTACTTGAGCAGCGTTTATCGTATTTACGTGAATTAGAAGAGCGCCGCAGCTTTATCCTTAATACTATCGAAGAGCAAGGCAAGTTAACTGCTGAGCTAAGTGCTGATATTAATAACGCTGACAGTAAAACTGAGCTTGAAGATTTATATCTGCCTTTCAAACCTAAGCGCCGTACAAAAGGACAAATTGCCATTGAAGCGGGTATTGAGCCGCTTGCCGATGCGCTATTTAACAACCCTAGCCTCGACCCTGAACAACAAGCAAGTGACTACATTAATGCTGATGCAGGCTTTGCAGATAATAAAGCGGTACTCGATGGCGCTAAATTTATCTTAATGGAGCGTTTTGCAGAAGACGCCAAACTACTTGCTAAATTCCGTAGTCATATCGCACAACATGGTCAGATTGAAAGTACTGTAATCGCTGGTCAAGAAAATGAAGGCGTAAAGTACCGCGACTACTTTGAGCATCAAGAACCACTAAAAAAAGTACCATCACACCGTGCACTTGCTATGCTGCGTGCGCGTAATGAAGGCGTGTTACAACTTAGTATCAACCCAGAGCCTGGCGCAGAAAATCCGGCGCAAGTGTGTGCACAAATGATTGCCGATCATTATCGCTTAGATGTTAGCAATTCTGCTGCAAGTAGTTGGTTAATGGGCGTAGTGCAATGGGCATGGAAAATTAAGTTAAGCCTTCACCTTGAGAATGAATTTTTAGGTGCAATGCGCGAAAAAGCAGAAACCGGCGCAATTGACGTTTTTGCTAAAAACTTAAAAGATTTATTAATGGCCGCTCCTGCAGGTCCACGTACTACGTTAGGTCTCGATCCTGGCCTGCGTACTGGTTGTAAAATTGCCGTTGTCGATAGCACTGGCAAGCTGTTAACAACACAAACGATTTTCCCGCACGCACCACAAAATCATTGGGATAAATCACTTCGTACTCTTGAGCAATTATGCCGCCAACATAAAGTTGAGCTAATCGCTATTGGTAATGGTACGGCTTCACGTGAATCTGACAAGTTAGTAGCTGAACTGATTAAAGCCAACAGCGAACTTAAACTCAATAAAATTATGGTCAGTGAAGCGGGCGCTTCTGTTTATTCAGCGTCTGAGTTTGCCGCCAATGAATTCCCTAACCTTGATGTTTCACTACGTGGTGCTGTGTCTATCGCGCGCCGCTTACAAGACCCACTTGCTGAGCTGGTAAAAATTGAGCCTAAATCAATCGGTGTAGGTCAATATCAGCACGATGTATCGCAAAGCCAACTTGGTCAAACGCTAACATCTGTGGTTGAAGACTGTGTAAACTCAGTGGGTGTAGACTTAAATATGGCGTCGGTGCCGCTATTGACTCGCGTGTCTGGCTTAAACAAAACATTAGCGCAAAATATTGTTAGCTACCGTGATGCGAATGGCTCATTTAGCAAACGCTCTGAGCTTAAAAAAGTTGAACGTTTAGGTCCAAAAGCCTTTGAACAAGCGGCCGGTTTCTTACGTATCAGTACAGGCTCAGATCCTCTTGATAACTCGTCAGTTCACCCTGAAGCCTACCCAGTTGTTAAGCGTATCTGCGAGAAGAACAGCTTAGATGTTAACAGCCTAATTGGTAACTCTGACATCCTAAACAAGCTCGTTGCGAACGACTACACAGACGAAAAGTTTGGTTTACCAACGGTTACCGACATTATCAAAGAACTTGATAAACCGGGCCGCGACCCGCGTCCTGAGTTTAAAACAGCTGAGTTTAAGGCTGGCGTTGAAACCATTAATGACCTAAAACCGGGTATGATTTTAGAAGGTGTCGTGTCTAACGTTGCTAACTTTGGTGCCTTTGTTGATGTGGGTGTACACCAAGACGGTTTAGTGCATATTTCTGCTATTACGAACAAGTTTATCTCTGATCCACGTGAAGTGGTTAAAGCGGGCGATATTGTAAAAGTAAAAGTAGTTGAAGTAGATGCTGCCCGTAAACGTATTAGCTTTACCATGCGTTTAGACGATGATGTTGATACCAGCAATAAAGCCGCATCAGCTAGCAAACCTAAGCCAGCTGCGAAAGCGAAAAGTGCACCTAAACAAAAACGCGAATTTGGCAATGTTGCCATGGGTAATGCCTTTGCTGATGCATTTGCCAATGCAAAAGTGAAAAAATAATAGGCTGTAGGCATAAGTCGAAAAAAACCGCGTAAGTGTAAACTTACGCGGTTTTTTATTTTAGAAACTTAAATAAAAGCAGAGAACTGATTTTGATTAGTTGGCGAGGTCGCTGCTTGATAAAAATTAGCAATACGTGCAGCGCGCTCATCTACTTCAACGTCACGCTTTGCTGTTTTGGTTTCGCTAGTTTGAGTAGCGCTATCTTCACCATACTCACTGTTTATTTTGAAGGTCGATTTACCTGAATCAACATCGCCATCGGCTGATTGACTGGCGAGCTCAGCTTGCGCTGCCATCAGCTTTTGCGTGGCATCTGCGGCAATTGAACGATCAGCACTCGAAGGCTCTTGTGGTGCAAGTGCTGCAGCACGCACCGTCTGCATTTTTTCAATTGTGGCTTTTGGGTCGCCTTCAATTACAGCAACATCAATTTGCACCTCGCCGCCCACAGCATAGTTCGTACCATCAGGACCGCGTTGATATTCATAGCTTGGTGAGCCCGCATATTGCCCCCCCACTGATGCATGAGCTTGCTCATGAATACGTACTTCGGTATCGCGGGCTTTTAGCTCTTTAATTTGCTCAGCATCTTGCTGCTCTTGCTGGGCAACCTTTTGCTCTTTTTGCTGCTCTTGTTTAGCTTCTTGTTGTTCTTGCTCTGATTGTTCAGGCTCTTCTTGCTCACCACCTTGCTGACGTTCTTCAATCACCTTGTCTTCAGCCAGACGCCCTTTTGCATCATACGTACCCGCCTCAGAACCCGGCTGCTTGGTTTTGTCGCCATCATTCAGGGTTTTATTTTCTGCGTTACTCGGCTTGGTAGCGGCAGGTGGCGGGATCACTTCACGTAACTGATTATCACGGCGAGCACTTTCGGTGTGCACGTTCGCCGTGTTGATATTAATCGAAGGAAACGGAGTGACGATATTCATAAGTTTTAAACTTTAATATCTATTAATGTGCCGAGCACTTCATCAGCAGTCTGAATCGTGTTGATATTGGCTTTTGCATTAAACTCTTCAACTTTTAAGTTAACAAGCGACTCATCAATTGGGGCAGGTTGTGAAACTGGCGGAGTTACAGCTTCATTTGGAGTCGCCGCTTGTAATTGGCGTTGTTGAGCTAATTGGGCATCATCTTGCTGATCAATTGAGGCACGGCTAATCTCAGCGCTTGCCTTTTCGATACCTTGGCTTGCACGGTTATAACCTTCTACCGCATTATTAAAAACAGAACTGATTGGCATAACACCCTCCAACAGTGAGATCTACCCGGTAAGTATCGCTCATAAAACGAGCAAAATAAAGCTAAATCCCGCTATTTTTCTGGCCTCTCAGCGAGTTTTGCTTAACACATTGATTTCAGTGCTGATATAAATGCTGCTTTATGAGAAATAAAAGGCGCATGTGAAGCTTTATCTAAAACCTCGTATTCAAACTGGGGTTGTATGGCATGCATTTTTTCAATCGCACGATACGGTACTAATGAATCTAAGCGACCGAAAATACCACGCACAGGTACGCTAAGGTTAGCGAATAGTTCCCGTAAATCATCCTGCTGTAAAATGTCTAAGCCCGCACTTAAAGCTTGCTCTTGAGGCGCAGGGTATTGGTTTAAAAGTGCTTTAAGTTGCTTAATATCATCCCGAGCTGATTCACTGCCCATCGCTTGTATCGCCAAAAACCGTTCTATCGTTTTTTCTCTGTGACTAACTAGCTGATCTTTAAATGCATTTAATACGTCAGGTTTGATACCCGGCCATTCGTCGGTTTGCGCAAAAAAAGGCGTTGAGGCAACCAACACAACCTTTGCTACTTTGTCAGGCCAATGTGCTGCAATATACAAGGCAAAAAGCCCGCCCAACGACCAGCCAACAAGAATAGACTGATCATTTAGCTGTGTACTTAGTTGCTCAGCCGCAGCGTGCAAAGTGTAAGGTATGGGAATAGACTGTGCGTTACCAAAGCCAGGTAAATCGAGACAACGGACTTCACCATCATGAAAAAACTCAAGCTCAGGTTTGATCACTTGCCAAACCCCTTGGTTCATTCCCCAGCCATGTAATAGCACCATCTCATTTTGCATAATTTGTATTTCCCAACCACACTTAGCGCTCATAATAGCGTTTAAAGGAATGAATGCAATGTCTCACTTACCTCATGCCTTAAAACTAGGGCTAGACGCACTATTCCCCAACTTTTGCATTAGCTGCCAGAATCACATACAGGCTGATCAAGCTTTGTGTCAGTATTGTTTAGATGACCTTAATTTATTTGACCTTACACGCCATCCAAATCTGTTACACCGACCAGATATATGTGATGCATTTCCTGATAGTAATTTTGACCATTTAATTGCCTGTGCGTGGTATCAAGCACCTTTTAAACTTTGGCTCAAGCAATTGAAATTTAATGACCAACAATATTTTCGTGTGGCACTACAACAAGTGATAGGGAAACAGCTGCAATTAGCTCGTCAAGTTAATGCAAATTGGCCCGACCTTTTTATTGTGCTGCCTCTGCATAATCAACGCTTTTTAGCACGCGGCTTTAATCAGGTAAGCCAAACTTGGCTGCCTGTTTTAAAAAACCAGCAATCTACTGTTAGCTCAGCTCTTTACAAGCAAAAAGCAACCAAAGCACAATCACAGTTAAGTAAAGCGAAAAGAGTTAAAAATCTACAAAATGCATTTGTTTGTCAGCAAGATTTAACAGGGAAAACCGTGGCAGTTGTTGATGATGTGATGACCTCTGGCGCAACTTTAAATGCTGCGACAGAAGCCATAAAAAATGCAGGGGCGAAGCAAATATGGGCTATGCTCACTTGCCTAACAGGGTTAGGCAACCTGCATTATGATTAAGTGTGATTATTTATCACCAGAGGCATGAAAGGCATTACCAAAAAATAAGGCATTGCTTAGTAATCGACTCGTGCCGTACCAGTAACCACGGAATACTGGGTTATCTGTCATGCCTATCACACTGCCTTTGCCATATGAATGCGCAATGAGGCCAGCAGCACCCGCTACTTGCTCTACGTTTACGTCATCAGTAAAGCCAGCTAAAAGCGGTTTATCTGTGTAAGTAAGCACATTAACAAATGGAGCATCTGACTTCTCAAGTAGCCAAGTGCTATTCTTAAATACAGGTAATGTATTACGGTTCAGCGAATACGTAAGTGGGTGAGATAAATCTACAGAGGTATTAAAAATTGCGCCGGCAATACGCTGACGGCCTGCTAAGTGATCTTTATCAGCATAGCTAAGCCCTGTGGTATCAAAGGCACTCGCTACATCACGACGAGATAAGTAATTGGCTTTTAGTAGCTGCTGATCGGCTAAGAACTTAGCACCGCCTTTGTGACCCCAAATAACACCGCCTTTACGCACCCACGACTTAATAGCCACTTTAGTCGCATCATCAAGACGATTGAAATTTCCGTGCGCTAAAATAATATGGCTGTAGTTTTCAAGGTCGATGTTACCTAAACGTTCCATTTCGATAATGCTTGGCGCTGTACCAACAAAACGATCTAAGTAGTACCACACTTCTCCCAGCTCATACTGGCTAGTTCCTTGACCACCCACTAGCAATACTTTAGGCGCTTTCACAACCGCCATTGCACGAGAACCTAAATCAGCCCCCTTCACCGTTAAGCCCGAACTAATGGGTGTAATTTCAATGCCAAACTCATTCTGTGCTTGGTTTAAATAACTAACCCAGTTGCTATCAGTTTGCAGACCAGCAGGAACAAGAATACTACCTGGCTCAAAAGCGATTTCACCTGATGGTGTTTTTGCTGTTAGTGGGCTTAATGCCACACGTGCTTTCACGCCTTGCTCGAGTAAGCTATTAAGCATTTTTGGCGCTAGGTAGTCATCCCATTTGAATGCGTAAGCATAGCTTTGCGGTAATGCTGCAAAGCTTGACTTAACACTTTGCTGCCAAGGCATTTTTGCCACATTTAAACCCCAGTTGCTGCTTACCTTTGCAAATTCTAGGTTGAAGGCATGAGCAAGTGTCCAGCCAGATACATCATAAAACGTATTATCAACAAAACGCTGCTGCTCACTGAAAATTGCTTTAATTAAACGAAATTGTGGCTGTGCTAATGGCACATAATAGCTTTGCTCAGAAAAGCTTTGACCGTTTACTTTTAACGGCTCTTCTAACATGTACGCATTGATTTGATGTTGTCTAAGTAAATCAAGGAAGTATTGCATGCGGCTGTGATCAGCGCCGCCTTTAACTACATACCCTTTAAAGTCTTCATCACCAGCAAGATCAACTGCTTTGTTGTAAAATTTTGCTTGATAATCAAGTAAGTCTGTACGGTTATCAATCGCTGCTTGGAATGTCGATAAGCTAGTTAATAACTGATTTTTAATTGTAAACGGGAAGCTTAACGGACCGTTGATCGTTTCTTGTAAGTGACCACGCGAGCTCGCTTGTTCAAATAAGATGCCTACACCGCCATTGACGTCTGGGTAAGTTGAGCCTTTACCATAGTAAAAGTCATCAAAGCTTTCTTCAGTGAAGTAAAGTGCGTTGTGCTCATCAAGTGTCTTTGCATGATAGTTTGCAATTGCTTTAGTCAGCGTGACATTTTCTTCAGGCGTGATTGGGTGCTTACGAGTTGGGATCCCTGGTTGGAAAAAATAAGTGCTGTTTGGGCCCATCTCATGGAAGTCAGTTAGGATATTCGGTTTCCATTGGTGAAACTGTGCAATACGTGCACGTGATTCAGGATGTTGTAGTAATAACCAGTCACGGTTTAAATCAAACAAGTAATGGTTAGTACGGCTACTAGGCCAACTTTCGATATGTTCACGAGTTTGCGGATCTGATGATAACTTCATGCCACGGTTGCTGTTTGCCCAATTAGCAAAACGCGCTAAGCCATCAGGGTTTAATGACGGGTCGAGTAAAATAACCGTGTTGTTAAGTAAGGCATCGATTTCTGGGCCCTGTGCTGCAGCAAGGTAATACGCAACCAGCAACGATGCATTGCTACCTGATGATTCATTACCGTGAACACTGTAACCCATCCAAACAACCGCAGGCTGCTTGCTTGAGTCACTCGCTTCACCATTTAGGCGAGCTAAGTGAGCCTTACGAATTTGCTCAACTTGGCCAAGTTTGTCGGACGCTGTAATTGTTAGCATCACCAATGGACGCTGCTCATGGGTGCGACCGATTACTTTAAAATTCATTCGGTCACTTTTTTCAGCAAGAATTTGCATATATTGCACAAGCTGATCGTGACGTACATGCCACTCACCCACTTCGTAGCCTAACACCTGTTCAGGAGTCGGAATACTTGGGTCAAATTTCACATCTTGTTCAAAGTAATAAGAAAGTGGTTTTGCTAATGCGCTAACGCTCACTAGCATGGTTAATATTGTTATTATGAAACGCATAGATAGCACCCGTAATTATTTGATGTTTTAACGCTACCATTCGATAAAATAGATGCAACTTTTTACGCTCAACACTGGCGACAACACGATGAGCGGAGTATGATACACAGTATCCGAGTAATTTAGTCAAGTATAGTCCGTTTTATGATCTCTATTTCTGAATCTGCACAATCTCATTTTGCTAAACTTTTAGCAGACCAAGCTGAACAAACAAACATTCGTGTGTTTGTAGTAAACCCAGGTACTTCGCAGGCTGAGTGTGGTGTATCTTACTGCCCAGAAGACGCCGTTGAAGCGACTGATATTCGTCTACCATTCAATGGTTTTGATGCCGTTGTTGATGCAGAAAGCGCCCCTTTCTTAGAAGAAGCTGAAATCGATTTTGTAACTGACAAAATGGGTACTCAGTTAACGCTTAAAGCACCAAACGCAAAAGCACGCAAACTTAGCGATGATGCGTCACTACAAGAGCGTGTTCAACACATGCTTGAAACCGAAGTTAATCCACAGCTCGCAAACCACGGCGGTCAAGTAAGCCTAGTAGAAATTACAGCTGACGGTATCGCGGTACTGCAATTTGGCGGTGGCTGTAACGGTTGTTCAATGATTGACGTCACACTTAAAGAAGGCATCGAGAAAGAAATGATCGCCAAGTTTGACGAAATCAACGGTGTAAGAGACATTACTGATCACCAATCTGGTGAGCACTCTTACTACTAACCGGTATCTAAAGCATGCTTAAAAAATGGGTATTTCGCTTAGGTAGCGATCCCAAATTAAGCTTAAAACGCTTTCTTCGCGGCCTAGCACTGTTTGTGCTAGCCGTGATTTTTATTGCCATAGGTTATTATGGGCCCGCACTATTTCAATTAATTGGCCTAGTCATACTCTCAGTGGCTTTATTCTTTGCTGGTTGGGGCTATTTAGGTATTTTTGCCAACCGCTTCGCGCAAGTTTTAGAGCGCTCTTCACCCAAAAATCACGACCCTGATTTGTGGAAGTAATTTAATCTAATAATTGCTGATTATTGACAATTTTACGGTAGCGAAACCACAGCGTTAACCCGCGCATCAGCATAAAGCTGGTCATCGCAAACCATAAACCATGATTTTGCCAGCTACTCACTAACCAAAACAGTCCAAAAAAGCCCACTAAAGCACTAAATAGCATAGTATTACGCATATCTTTAGCACGGGTTAAACCAACAAATATGCCATCAAATAAGAAGCAGCCCATCGCCGCGATAGGCAATATAATCACCCAAGGAAGGTAAACCGTTGCAAGACTGATAACTTCGGGCACATCGGTAAGTAAGCGAATAATTGCCTCACCAAATAATAAAAATATAAGGCTATAAAACAGCGCAAATAACCCGCCCCAAAATAAGCTCAAATTAACCCATAACTTAATCTGCTTAGCGCTGTGCTCACCTTTCGCTTTACCGACCTTAGCTTCACTCGCATAAGCAATACCATCAAGCGCAAAGCTCACCAACATTAAAAAGTTTAGCAATACGGCATTAGCCGCTAAAGTTGTTTCGCCGATCCGTGCGCCATAAAAAGTCATAAAACTAAAACACAGCTGGAGTGCAAGTGAGCGAATAAAAATATCGCGATTTAAGCTCACCAAATCAAGTAACTTAGCAATACTTAACCAGGCTTTCACGGCAAGGTTGACACCTTGCTTTTTGGCGAGCTGAGCAACTAACATAAGTGCAAAAGCAAGGGCGATATAATCAGCAATTAAAGACGCCCACGCAGCTCCAGCCACACCCCAATCAAGAAACACCACAAAATAAATATCAAGCACGATATTGGTAATATTGGTGATTAGTAATAAATAAAAAGGCCCGCGGCCATAATGGACACCTAGCATCCAACCAAGTAAAACCAAATTACATAAAGCAGCGGGCGCACTAAAAATACGAATAGAAAAATAGCTATTTGCTTGTTCTAAAACAGCTTCATTAGCATTTGATAAATATGCCATTAAGGATTGAATAGGTATACTCAGCGCTATTAATAACAGCGCAACCGCTGTTGCTAGTAACAAGCTGCGCTTTAATAGCTCAGCGAGCAAGGTATGATCGCTTTTACCATAAGCCTGGGCAACCAAACCTGTGGTACTCATGCGCAAAAAGCCTGCTAGCCAAAATAATAACGAGATAACTGCTGAGCCCAGCGCTATACCAGCCAAATAGTGAGCGCTTCCTAAGTGGCCGATTACAGCAGTATCAACTAAACCTAACATTGGCACGGTAATATTTGATAAAATCATCGGACCGGCTAATAACAGTAAACTTTTATGGTGTGCCTTATGACGTTTAAGAAAATGTTTCATGTAGTATTTGCAGTCCTGTTAGGTTTATCTTTGCGCGCCCATGGTGCAGTCATTCTACAGTATCACCACGTCAGTGAAAGCCTTCCTGCGGTTACCAGTGTCAGTAGCGAAACATTCACTGAACATATGCAATATTTAAAAGATAATAACTTTAACGTTATTCCATTAGATGAACTCATTACCTCATTACAAACAGGCCAACCGCTAACAGATAAAACCGTCGCGATTACCTTCGACGATGGCTACAAAAATAACTATGAAGAAGCAGCGCCCATCTTAGAAAAATTTGGCTATCCGTACACTATTTTCGTCAATCCCGAGCTAATTGATGAAGGCAAAAGCTATGTAATGACTTGGCAGCAGTTAAAGGAGCTATCGAAAAAAGGTGCCTTAATTAGCAACCATACGCAAATTCATAATTACTTACATCGCAAACAACCAGGCGAGAGTGAAGAAGCATGGCTTGCACGTACTAAAAAAGACATTTTATCTGCCCAGCAGCGAATTAAAGAAGAAATTGGCCATGATTATAAATACCTCGCTTACCCTTATGGCGAGTTTAATAATTCATTGCAACAACTAGTAAAATCGCTAGGCTTTGTTGGTATAGGTCAGCATTCGGGTGCTGTTGGTATCCACTCTGACTTTACCCGATTACCACGTTTTCCAGCATCGGGCTTTTATTCAAAGCTTGAAACACTTGCCACTAAACTCGACTCTCAAGCATTCACTATCAAACAGCTCACCTACTCAGATAGTGTGACAGACGAAAACCCACCTAGTTTAACGATGCAATTTGATATGCAGGACTTTCATAAAAGCCAGTTTGCTTGTTATGTATCAGGTATTGGTCAAGCTGATTTAACCTGGCTTAGTAAAGATACGGTGAAGATCACATCACCTGAAAAACTGAAAAAAGGCCGTTCTCGCTTTAACTGCACGGCCCCTTCTATCGCGAAGAAAGGCAGCTATTATTGGTTCTCTCAACCTTGGGTTATTGTACCTTAACTACTTGTTTTAGCATTTGCGCTGTGACTTTATCAAGGCGAACCACTTCATTAGCCGCATTGAGTTCGACTGCGGCTTTTGGCATGCCCCATACCACTGACGATAATTCATCTTGCGCGATGGTGTAAGCTCCTGCTTGATTTAATGCGAGCATGCCTTTTGCGCCATCGCTGCCCATACCGGTCAATAACGCAGCCACAACCGCTTTAGGGCAAGCCACAACCAAGGAGTTAAATAGCACATCAACCGCTGGGCGATGGCGATTAACCAACTCATTAGTATCAAGCTGGCAGTATAGGCCGCCTGCTTTTTTCACTACACTTAAATGCTGATCGCCTGGCGCAATGTACGCCCAACCTGACTGTAACTTATCGCCATGTTCAGCCTCCTTAACACTAATTTTGCAGGTTCTATCCATGCGCATCGCAAACGAAGTACTAAAAACCGGCGGGATATGCTGTGTAATCACTATCGGTGGACAGTTTTCTGGCATGCGCACAAGCACTTCTTTAATTGCTTCTGTTCCACCTGTTGAAGCACCAATTGCAAGTACACTATTGGGCTTAAATTGCAGTGCTGTTAAGGCGCTATCGTCTTCAATTTTTGTTTCTTTAAATGCACGTATTCTTGCACCTGCGGCTGTGCGTACTTTTTGATGAAGTAAATGTGCATATCGCTGCAAGTTTTCTGTTACATTGATAGTTGGTTTAGCAATAAAATCAACAGCACCAATTTCGAGGGCTTCCAGTGTAATGGGTGAGCCTTTTTGAGTCAGTGTTGAAATCATCACAACTGGCATAGGACGAAGGCGCATCAAGTTTTTTAAAAAGCTTAATCCATCCATTTTCGGCATTTCGATATCCAGCGTTAAGACATCAGGATTGAGGCGCTTAATTAAATCTCGGGCTTGATAAGGATCTTCTGCCGCGCCAACAACTTGAATGTCTTCTGCTTGCTCGAGTACTTCCTTGAGTAAACCACGGATCAAAGCAGAATCATCAACTATGAGTACTTTGATCATTTGCTCTCCTAAAATAATTCAATATCCGTTTCTGCATCTTGCTGTTCGATATCGTGTAGGTATTTGATTTCACGTTTTTCGAGCTTATCTGAATGCAGTTCACGCATTTTTTTTACTTGGGCTTTACCTGTTTGAGGATCAAACATCACCTTTCGGGGCCAAGGCCCACCGACATCATGAGATACTAAATCTAAACCTTCCTCAAGTATATAAGCATTTGCAAAACGAATGTTGCCAACACCAATATCAGTCATTGAGCGGATTATTTTCCCTCCGCCAAACAGTTTTACTTTGAGATTGCGCCTAGAAGCACCGTTTTTAAGGATTTCATTGATCAGATATTCCATTGCCCAGTTACCGTAACGACAATTAAGACTATGAGCATTACTAGGATCGACTCCTTTTTCTACAGGCAACATAAAGTGATTCATGCCGCCAATTCCTAGGCCTTCATCATAAATACATGCTGCAATACATGAACCAAGCACTGTCGTGATCAATTCATCAGTTTTAGAGACATAAAACTCGCCAGGTAATACCTTAGCAATTACCTTCCCACGACGATTATCCCAAAACCGTTTCACATGCTCAAAGCCAGATATAACAGGCCGGAAGTGACTATTCATGATCCGCCCCTTTGGTAAATAGTCTGGCCTAAGTTTTTAAATTCCTTATGATCCTTCCCTAATGTCTCTGAATGCCCTAAAAATAAGTAGCCAGTGTTAGTCAGTAAGTCGTGATAGCGTTTAAAAAGTTCGTCTTTGGTTGGCTTATCGAAATAGATAACAACATTACGACAAAAAATCACATCAAACGGTCCTTTCATAGGCCAGCTCTGTAATAAGTTTAGACGCTTAAAAAAAATGTTCTTTTGTAGTTCGGGCTTTACTTTATAAAGTTCTCCATCGTGGCTTTTCAAAAACCAGCGCTTAAGATGGCTTTTGTCTAGTCCATTCACATTTGCTGCGGTATAGGTGCCAGCCTGCGCTTTTGCGAGTACATTTGAGTCTAAATCGGTGGCTAAAATTTTCACATCCCAATCGGGTGGAAATAAACCATGCAATGTCATAGCAATCGTATAAGGCTCTTCGCCAGTGGAACAGCCAGCTGACCAGACCCTTACCCGCTTTTGTTTTGCATTACCAACCAATAGTTTTGGCACTATAGTATTTTTCAGGTAATTAAAGTGATGGGGCTCACGAAAAAAAGAAGTCAGATTAGTGGTTATAGCATTAATAAATTCACTGAACTCTTGCTCTTTATTCTCATCAAGAAAACCTAAGTACTCCCTAAAACTCTTTAGCTTGTGATGGCGGATACGTCTTGCTAAACGCGAGTAAACCATTTCACGTTTATGCTCCGCCAATACAATGCCACACGCATCGTACACCTGAGAAGAAATAGCCTTGAAATCATTATCCGTTAATAAAAACTCTTTCATGTGTTAGACCCTGCAGCTGTAACAGTCGGTGCAATTAACTTATTAGGATAAAGTCGGGAAGAGTTTAAAACTCTTCCCACTCGTCACTGGGATCAACAAAATTGTTGCCTTTTGGTGCCGAACGCACTGGTGAGCTTGGCTGTTTAGCTGCAGGCGCTGAACTAGCGCTGTTTGAAATATCAACTTCGTTATTTGATAACGAGAAGAAGTTTAACAAGCGGCGCATATCATTTGCTTGTTCAGCCATTGATTCGCCCGCAGCTGATGCTTCTTCAACTAAAGCTGCATTTTGTTGAGTCATTTCATCCATTTGAGCGATGGCTTTATTAACTTGCTCAATGCCAGAGCTTTGCTCTTCTGATGCTTGGGCAATATCAGAGATCATTGCCGTAACTCTTTGTACTGCTGTTACTATTTCTTGCAATGTTGAACCTGATTCATTAACAAGTAATGTACCATCTTCAACTTTGCCAACACTGTCTCGGATTAATTCTTTGATTTCTTTTGCTGCGGCGGCTGAACGCTGTGCTAAGTTACGGACCTCACCAGCAACAACAGCGAAACCTCGGCCTTGCTCACCTGCTCGTGCAGCTTCGACTGCAGCATTCAACGCAAGTAGGTTTGTTTGGAAAGCTATTTCATCAATCACACTAATGATGTCAGCAATTTTCTTACTCGATTCATTAATTGCCGACATGCTGGTTACGGCGCGATTGACAACTTCACCACCTTTTTGCGCTTTTGTACGCGTTTCTTCCGCAAGTTCATTCACTTCTTTTGCATTATCAGCATTTTGACGAACCGTACTGGTCATTTCTTCCATGCTTGATGCTGTTTCTTCAAGTGATGAAGCTTGCTCTTCAGTCCGTTGACTTAAATCTGCATTACCTTGCGAAATTTCTTCTGCACCACTGGCAACGAGCGTTGCAGAGGTATTAATGCGATTAATCACTTCAGTAAGCTTATCAGCTGTGGCATTTGCATCACGTTTTAACTTATCGAATGAACCTTGGTACTCTTGTTCTATTCGTTTTGATAAATCACCATTTGCCATGGCATCAAGCATATTGCCCGTGTCTTTTACTGCATCATCGACGATACTAACTAGGCTATTCAAGCCCTGCGCTAGACGTAAGAAGAATCCTTGTTTGCCCGCTTCTTCAACACGCGCTTCTAAATCACCATTCCCGGCAGCAGCAACAAGGCCTGCAATTTCTTTTTCAATCGCCACTTCAGCTGTTCTATCTTCCCACTCTACAACCGTACCAATTCGTTCGTTTTCTGGCGTAAAGATAGGGTTTGCAACTAATCCAAATGTTCGACCACCAACATATATTTCAGTGCTATATGTGCTACTCAGCTTCGCCAGCATATTGCGCTGATGTGCTGGGTTTTTATGGAACACATCAATATTTTGACCAATGAGGTTACTACTGTTGAAATTAGGTAAGTCTTTACGTAAATCACTTTCAGCTGCTTTCATCATATTTAAAACAGCTTCGTTCATGTAAATAATATTATTGCCGGCATCTGCAATCATGGTATTGGTTGCCACACGGTCTAACGCGCGTCGAACACGAAGATTCTCTTCTGCTTCACGTTTTTCAGCTTCCGCTTTTGCCACGCTATCAGTGATATCTTGCCATTCAACAATTGTTCCTAGACGACTTCCAGATACACTGAGCCACGGCGTTGCTATTAAACTAAATATTAAATCCGCAATTTTAAGCGTTGTTTTAAAAGGCTCGGTCAAGGTTCTTAGTACTTCACGCTGATGAGATGGTTGCTTATGAAAGTCATCAACACAGGTGCCAACTAAGCTATCAACCGAGAAGTTTGGCAGCACCTCTTTTAAAGCTTCTTCACGAAACTTAAGCATTTTTTGTACTTGGTCGTTAACAAAAATAATTTCTAGGTCATTATTAGCAATCATCACATTGGCTTGGCAGACCCGAAGCGCGTTTGACAGATCTGCATCACGCTTAGATTTTTTTTCTAGCTCTTTTTGCGCTGTAATATCACTGGCAAACTTAATAACTTTAACGACATTGCCATTACTATCAATAATTGGGTTATAGGTAGCTTGAATCCAAATTTCTTTACCATTTTTGGCAAACCGCTTGAATTCATCTGACATAAATTCACCTGTGCGCAAGCGCTGCCAGAACTGTTGGTATTCAGGACTTTGAGTTTCTTGGTCATCAACAAAAATTGCGTGATGTTGCCCTTGAATTTCTTCAAGTCGGTAACCCATGGCATTCAAAAAATTAGCATTCGCAGTGATTATGTTTCCACTTGGTTCGAACTCAATAACTGCCAGCGATTTGTTCAGTGCTGCAACAACTAAATCATTATTTGACTCAACGTTTTTAGGACTACTAAACCATCCCATACCCTTCACCTTCTTGTTAATCTACCCAATTAAATGTCCATTGTTTTTTGTAGGTCTAGTAACGCGACCATCTTTTCACCCACATTGACTAAACCCGCAACAAATTGAGTGTTGTCTGAGTCAGACAAGTGCGGCACCGCTTTCGCTTCATGCTCTGCAATGCTATAGACATCCGACACGGCATCAACCACGATACCCATAATTTTACATGTGCTCTCTAATTTAACTTTCAGTACAATAACGACAGTTAACGGTCCATAAGTGACAGCGGGCAAGCCAAAGCGCAGCCGTAAATCAATAATAGGAACTATAGTGCCGCGCAAATTTATAACGCCTTTAACAAAGTCAGGTGAGTTTGGAATTTCAGTAATTTCTTCCCAACTACGAATTTCCTGTACCGTAAGAATATCTACACCGTACTCTTCATCAGCCATGAAAAAGGTTAAAAACTGTTTAATATCTTCGTCTTGCCCGATATTCAGCTTACTTTGTAGGTCATCGTGCTCAACAATCATGACGCCTCCAAATTAGCTTTTGATTCAATAATTAACTCTTGGCTTCCTGGCTTCCTTAAGCCTGACAATTTAATTAAGCCGCTGATATCTATAATTAAAGATACTCTGCCATCTCCTAAAATTGTCGCTCCTGATACACCATCAACTTTTTGATAATTCGCCTCTAAACTTTTAATAACCACTTGTTGCTGTGATAATAAATCATCAACCAACAAACCAACTTTTTGATTATCGCTCTCAACAACAACCAACAAAGTTCTATCAAGCGTTTCTATCGCACCTTTGTGATTAAAAATATTGTAAAGCCTTAAAATTGGGATGTACTCATCTCTCAAACGAAGTACATCTAAATCTTTACCGACGCGACTGACTTTGCTGATATCAATTTGTAGTGACTCAATAATAGAAATGAGTGGAATAATGTATGTATGCTGGGCAACTTTAACCAATTGACCATCCAAAATAGCTAGAGTAAGAGGTAACCGGATGGTGAAGGTTGAACCGACACCTGGCGCTGAAGCCACCTCAACCGAGCCACTGAGCGCTTCGATATTACGCCTAACCACGTCCATACCAACACCGCGGCCAGATAAGTCACTCACTTGATCCGCTGTCGAAAAGCCAGGTAAAAAGATAAGCTCATTAATTTCGTTATCGTTTAAATCGTCATTTTCAGAGATCAAGCCATTTTTTATCGCCTTTTCTCTGATCTTTTGCGTGTTGAGCCCCTGACCATCATCCATAATTTCGATAACAATATTACCGCCTTGATGAAATGCATTAAGCGTCACAGTGCCAACAGGGTCTTTACCCGCAGCAACACGCTTATCAACTGTTTCTAAGCCATGATCTAAGGAATTTCTCACTAGATGCACCATAGGATCAGAAAGCTTCTCCATCACCGTTTTATCTAGTTCTGTTTGTTCACCAAGCAATTTAAGCTCAACTTGTTTATCCAACTTTTGCGAGATATCACGAACTAACCGAGGGAAGCGACTAAATACAAAGCTTATTGGTAACATGCGAATACGCATGACATTTTCTTGTAAGTCACGTGTATTATGTGCCAGTTGCGCTAAGCCCTCTTGTAACGAGGCGATGGTTGCTTCGGTTATTTCTTGCTCACCTAACTGGCTTAACATCGCTTGGGTAATAACTAACTCACCCACCATGTTGATCAATGAATCAACTTTGTCGATACCAACCCTGATTGAGGTTGACTCTGCATTGGCTGTGGTCGCTTTAACGGGTACTGGTTTTTTCGTATCAGTAGTTGGTTTAACTGGAATAGGCTCGGCTTCTTTCTTTGGTTCGACAACTGCTGTAGCCGTTTCAGTCGTTGTAATTTCTTCATCACCAAACAAGCCACCGCACAATGTGATAGCAATGTCAGCGTCATCCTCAACCCACTCAAAAATTTCTTCTATGCAACTTTGCTCTTTGTCTGTGGTTAAGAAAAAACGCCATGATAAGAAACAGTCTTCGGGGGCAAGGTTAGTAATATCGGGGACATCATCTTGAAAGGCTTGTGTTTCTAGCTCACCCAACTCAGCAAGTTCACTGATCATGTACAGTGGTTCATTGCCAGTTTTAAATAAATGATGATGGGGTTTGAAGTCAATTTGAAAGGTATTTTTTATGTTAGTTTCGTTACTAACTGCCTGCTGCTGAACAACTTTGCTCTTAGAGCGCATGCCCAGAATTTCTTCAAATTTAACCCGTAACTCATCAGCCTCTGTTAAGTCTGGCTGCTGCTCCGCTTGCAATGTTCTTAACAACGCTCTTAAGCAATCAACCGACTTGAGAAGGAGATTAACGTGTTCTGCGGTTAAGGTACGAGAGCCTTCACGGATTTGATCTAACAAAGTCTCAAGTACATGAGTAAAGTCAGCAACGGCGCTGAAACCAAAGGTACCACTGCCTCCTTTTATTGAGTGTGCAGCACGGAAAATTGTATTTATCGTTTCCAAGTCTTCTTCGCCTGGCACCAAGTTCAATAACTCGGCTTCCATTGCATCAAGACCTTCGAAGCTTTCTTCAAAGAAAACCTCAAAAAATTGGCTTAGATCTATACTCATGCCCCGCTCCTATTATTAGCGAATCACTTTTTTCAATACCGCTAACAATTGCTCAGGATTAAATGGTTTAACAATCCACCCTGTTGCTCCAGCAGCTTTACCTTCTGTTTTTTTATCAAGCCCTGACTCTGTGGTCAGCATTAGTAGTGGTGTAAATTTATAATTCGGTAAGCTACGCAGCTCGCGAATAAGAGTAATGCCATCCATGACAGGCATATTCACATCAGAAATAACCGCATCAAAACCTTGTTGCTTAGCGATATTTAGTGCTTCGCTACCATCTTTTGCTTCTGTTACATCGAAGCCTGCTTTTTTTAGTGTAAAGCTGACCATTTGGCGCATTGATGCAGAATCATCGACAGCTAGAATTCTCTTCATAAAAACCTCTTAATTGGCATTTTCAAGCACAAGATAATGGCTTAAACCCAAACTAGTAATTGCTTGTTGCAAAGGCTTGCTTTCACCAATCCATATGATTTTGTGTTGTACTGAAAGCAAATGTTTTTGCAGCGCACATAAAAGCTGAATTGACGCCGTATCAGCTCGTGTCACTTCACTAATATCAAGACAAATATCGTCATTCGCAGACAATTCTTGTAGCAAATCTTGATGGAGTGTTTCGACCTGAGTAATGGCTAATTCAATAGGGAGCTTTAACATTATTTGAATCTTCCCTGCTTAAAACAATTCATAATAAAAGCTTAGACTGACTAAACGAAATTGCCATAAATTGCTTTAAAAAATAGTAAATTTTTTTAGTAGCTTAGCGAGTTATGGCAAAAAATGTATTTACTATTGTTAGCTAATATCGCAAGGCAAATGCTTTATTCTGCATAATAGTCTGCTATTAACTTAAACTCCTCCGTTAACTTGCTAGCATCTACTAATGGCACATTACCTTGCTTAAATTGTGGTTTGAAAATAGCTCTAACAGAGCCTGTAGGATCAACTAAAACAACTGATGCACTATGATCAACTGCGTATTCTTGCTGATCGCTATCGTTAATTGCGTAAATTAAGCCTAACTCTCTTACAAATGGAAAAAGTTGTTTATGCGGACCTGAAACAGCAAGAAAGTTAGGATTAAAGTAATCAATATAAGCTTTACGCTTTTCAGTTGTGTCACGCTTTGGATCAACAGCAACAAACCATACTTGTACTTTGTAATCTTGACTTAACTGTTTTTGAATCGCGGTTAGTTTTGCCAGTGTCATTGGACAAATATCTGGGCAACTGGTGTAACCTAGAAAGACCAAATTCCAATGATCCATAAATTGGCTGTTATCTGCAGGCGCACCATGTTGATCAGTTAATAAAAAAGGACTAATCGGTTTCGCTTGCTCATAAACCAGCGCTTCCACCTCAGGGACGCTATTATTTTTTTCACATCCAGCAATAAATAACACCAAGCCCATAAATAATAAAGCGACTATTCGCGTCATAAAACTAACCATTTATCAATAAATAAGACAATAAAGAGTAGCATTAAATGCACAATTGAAAAACGAAATAAGTCCATTGCAGTATCATCTTTAGGTGCTATTTTCAGCTTCAGCGCCTTATAAATGAAAACAGCATTTAGTATGCTCGCCCCAAGCAAATAAATTAGCCCTGACATACCAATTAAGTAAGGGAGTACACACACTAACGCGAGTAAAATGCTGTAAGCCACTACACATGTTTTACAAAATTCAATACCGTGAGTAACTGGCAGCATCGGAATTTTTGCCCGCTCGTAATCACTTTTACGTGCAATCGCTAATGCCCAAAAATGTGGTGGGGTCCAGGTAAATATAATCATCACCAATAACCATGGTGCAGCAGCCATATGGCCCGTTTCAGATACCCATCCTAACAGCGGTGGCATAGCTCCAGCCAAACCACCAATAACAATATTTTGCGGTGTGGCACGCTTTAAAAATGAAGTGTAAATAAAGGCATAGCCAACAAGCGCAAACAAAGTAAGAATGGCTGTAAGTGTATTCGCCCAAATCACAAGCATCATAAAACCTATTACGCCAATCACTCCAGCAAAGCTCAAAGCGTGCTGTTTACTGAGTCGACCTTTTGCCACAGGGCGATGGCGCGTACGTGCCATTTTACTGTCGATTTCACTATCAACAACATGATTGATCACAGCAGCTGCGGCCGACAGCAAGCCAATGCCTAGCAAGCTTGCAAGTTGCACAAATACTCCTCGCCCAACATCAGGAGCTAATGCCAGACCAACCCATGCTGTGAGTACAAGCATGGCAACCACTTTAAATTTACTTATAGCTAAGTAATCTTTAAGTAACTCTGAGCTTTGAATAAATAATGATTTTTCTGAGCTTAGTAATAATGCCATCACAGCCTCCTAGGTTCTTATTTTTAAGTGGAAGCATAGTCTTACCATGCTAAGCAGTAACAATGCGGCCATTAGGTTGTGCGCAAGCGCAACACTTAATGGAAAGTGCCAGTGCACAACAGCTAGACCTAAACAGATTTGGCACAACAAAGCGATTAATACAGTGACGGTACAGTGCTTAATTTTTCGTGAGTAACAGCGTGAATATATGCGCCACATGATCAGCGCTAACACTACACAAGTAACCAGCGCCCAAATACGATGCAGCAAATGAATAGACATACGCGCTTGCTGCGATAGCACACCATATTCATAGGTACTGTGCTCGAGCGGTAATTGAAAAACGCTCTTCAAAGAAAACGGTTGTCCGTAGCTACACAGCGGTAAGCCATTGCAATGTGGAGCTGCATAATTCGCCGCAAGCCAGCCACCCAATGCAATTTGCAGTATAAGCACCACCAAGCCCACCAGCGCTAACCGGTAATATGGCTTTGCGCCGCTATCACTGCTAGCAACAGGTTCGGTCTTTAAACGTAGATACAATAAAAACAGCAACGACAAAATACTAAAACCGCCGAGCAAATGCCCCATTACAACTAAAGGTTGTAGGTTCATAGTGACAGTCCACATGCCCAATACGGCTTGGAATACCACCAGTAATAATAGTGCTAATGGCAGCTTAACCGGCATATTTGGATATTGACGTTTTAAAAATGCAAAAACAAACAAAGCTAAAATTAATAGGCCAAGGGCACCGGCAAAATAGCGGTGGATCATTTCTTTCCATGCTTTTGCAGCCTCAAACATCATATCAGGGTAGTTTTGCTCAACATGTAACAGAGCAGTTTCATGTTTTGGCACGGTTAAAAATCCATAGCACCCAGGCCAGTCAGGACAGCCAAGCCCAGCATCACTCAGCCGTGTATAAGCACCAAGCCCAACAACTAAGATAGAGAAGAAAACCGTAATTAAGACTAAATATTTATAATTTTTATACATCTTTATCCCCTTAATGAGGTTTAACTTGAACGCGCATAGTTAAGTAGTTTCTTTAAGTCTTTAAGTAAGCCTTTTTGAATCAGTCTGTTTTGTTCTGGCTCAGCCGTGTAGGGGTAATGCAAAACCACTAAGCCCATGTGATCAACTAAATATAGGTCTCCCGCTTTGAGTGCAGGACTTACTGCTAATTGACGCCAATTTGCCGATACCTGCTGTTGATTTGTCAGTACCGCCACATCCACTTTTTGCTGATTTTTACCTAAAGCGACATATAGGTTATCTAGACTGGCTAATTGGCTTGCACAAACATCAGTGCACTCTTTTGGATAATTAAGCGCAATAGTCCATTGTTTAGGTTCGCCTTGTTGCCAATCAACTAGCTTCACTTCTTCACTTAAAAGCTCACCATGATTACTCGAACCACTCGGTAACCACTCAAGCTTTAATGCTGCATATGCAAGTGCCAACGGCACAAAACAGCACAAAACGAACAAACTAAGCGGGTTTATTTTCATAACCTCTCCTTCTCATCGCAAAAAAAGCAATAACTACACACGCTAAGCCGATTAATAACCACTGCACGGCATAGGCGTAATGTTTATCTGGCCCCATCACGACACTCTGGTAATGCGGGGTTGCAATACCATCTGCTTCATTACGATAACCAATAAAGTCTTGTAAGGGCTTTGCTAATTGAGTACTAAAAATTGTTAAATCGATGCCTTGAATACGCTTAGGCCAGCCTTGTTCTGCACCAATCTCATCGGCAAGTGTGAAGCCTTGTAAGTTGCCTTGTTTCAATTGCACTGTGGCCGAAAACCTTGTTGATTCTGGCCACTCAACGGTTGGTAACAGGTTGCGGTTTACAGGAGCTTTTAGCCAACCAAAGTTAACGATTATAGGCGCGGTTTCGCCGGTAATTGTCATAGCTACTAGTAAGTCATAGCCCACTTGCCCCTGATAAATTTGATTATCAAGCAGCCAGTACTGTTGTTTATTTACCTCGCCAGAGACTTTGACTTGCAAGCCCGTTTTGTTCAGCTCTCTAGGTAAATTTTGCAGCTCTTGCCAGCTCAAAACTCCTTGCTCTTTCGAAACGGCTAACTGACTTAGTTGCTGCTGTTTTTGCTCGCCTCGCTGGTATTGCCAAACGCTGAGTCGTAAACAAATAAGCACTGCAAGTATCACAACGCAAATTGCGATAATTGAGCTAAGCTTTTGTTTGCGCCATAAAATTAACTGCATTTGGAATACCTAATATGATTAAAATCATTATTGTTTTGTTATTACTTTATATTCTGTTCAACCTGTTTAGAGCGCTGTTTGTGATGATGTCAGCAAAAGAGCACTCGAAACCCATGTCGCATTATTTAGGTCGTCGAGTGCTGTTTTCAGGTATTGTGCTGGTGCTCATCATTGCCGCAATGAAATTAGGCTTTATTCACACCAACCCGTCGCCGCTTCACAAAGCTACAGCACGTACACAAATACAAATAAACACAACCACACCACATCAACAAAGTGCCAATACCAAGCAGCTGCTTGAAAGGCAAAGTGCTTTTCACTCGTGAAGTGGCCTTTAAAAATTCTTAGTAGCACTACAAATAAAATAATGGTTCCAAGTGTCACGTGCATACCGTGAAAGCCCGTTAACAAGAAAAAGGTATTCCCATAAACGCCCGCATCTAAGGTCAAACCTAGATCTTGATAAGCATGCATATACTCATAAACTTGTAAGCCAAGGAAAATCACACCTAATAGCACGGTTAAAGATAAAAACACCTTCAGGGCGCCGCGCTTATTGTTTTCAATAGCAACATGAGCAAAGTGAATTGTGACCGACGAGGTAAGTAGAATAAGCGTGTTGATCAATGGTAGACCTTGCCAGCCCATAGCTTGTGTGGTCTCGCCCGCTGGCGTAGTTAATAGCGGCCATACGGCTTCAAAGGTTGGCCAGAGTACTTCATTGGTCATAGCATTATTACTTGCGCCACCAAGCCAAGGCACCGAAATCATACGGGCGTAAAATAGTGCGCCAAAAAATGCCATAAAGAACATAACTTCAGAGAAGATAAACCAGCCCATACCTTGTTTGAATGAACGATCCATTTGCGCTGAATAAAGCCCTTTATGAGACTCTTCAATAACGTTTTTAAACCAGCTAAAAACCATATAGATTAATATGGCAATGCCTAGATACAACACATACTGGCCACTACTGCTCTCACCACTTACTTGCATCACTGTTAAACCAGCACCAACAGCAATTAAAAACATCGCGATGGCGCCAACTATTGGCCAAGGACTCTCGGCTGGAACATAGTATTTTTCATAATTTTGATTCATTTTGTTTGCTCCCAATTAGCAATTAGCTTGGCGGCTTTTAATCGTTTTTAGCCACAACATGCCCGCTAATATCAAACACGGTATACGACAACGTCAGTTCCTCAACATCGTCGGGTAACTCAGTATCAACATAAAACAACAAGGTAAACTCCATTTCTTCACCGGCTTTCATTGGCTGCTGATCAAAGCAAAAACAGGCGATTTTATGTAAGTACTTTGCCGCTTTACCCGGTGATACTGATGGAATTGCTTGCATGACTTTGTCTTCATTACTGGTGTTTTTCGCTGAGAATTTAACTTCACGCATGGCACCAGGTTGTACTGCCACACTGTATTGCTCAGACTGCACCTTAAATGGCGCGCCGCTTTGAGCGTGAGTGGTAAAGCTGACATCAACTTGACGCTGTGTATTTATTGATTCACTCGCGCTCGCTTTTTCTAATGATGGCTTACCATTCAACCCTGTAACGTCGCAAAACACGTCGTAAAGCGGCACCATTGCAAAAGCAAAAGCAAACATGAGCAAGCATGTAATCAGCAGTTTTTTTAGCAAAGGTGCATGGTTCATTACTTAATCTCCGGCGGTGTTTCAAAGGTATGATAAGGTGCTGGAGAATCGACTTCCCACTCTAAACCTTCAGCTCCATCCCATACTTTGGCAGGCGCTTTTTCGCCCCCTCTGGCACATTTAAATACCACCAACACAAACAACAGTTGCGATAAGCCAAATGCAAAACCACCAATACTGATAATGGCGTTAAAGTCAGCGAATTGCAGTGCATAGTCAGGAATACGACGCGGCATACCGGCAAGGCCAACAAAGTGCATAGGGAAGAACAACACGTTGACACTGATTAGCGATAACCAAAAATGCCATTTCGCCAGCGTTTCGTTATACATGTTGCCGGTCCATTTCGGTAACCAGTAGTAGGCCCCCGCCATAATTGAGAACACAGCTCCTGTCACAAGCACATAATGGAAGTGTGCCACCACAAAATAGGTATCATGATATTGAAAATCTGCCGGTGTAATCGCAAGCATCAAGCCAGAGAAACCACCTAAGGTGAATAACACAATAAAGGCGATGGCAAACATCATCGGAATTTCGAAGCTAATTGAACCGCGCCACATGGTGGCCACCCAGTTAAACACTTTAACGCCCGTTGGCACCGAAATGAGCATGGTGGCGTACATGAAAAACAACTCGCCTGCCACAGGCATCCCAGTGGTAAACATATGGTGTGCCCAAACGATAAAACTTAGCAGCGCAATCGATGAAGTTGCATACACCATAGACGCGTAGCCAAATAGCTTTTTGCGCGAGAAGGTAGGTACGATAGTCGATATAATGCCAAAGGCTGGTAAAATCATGATGTACACTTCAGGGTGACCGAAGAACCAGAAAATGTGCTGGAACATCACAGGGTCGCCCCCACCGGCTGCATCAAAAAAGCTGGTTGCAAAGTATTTATCGGTCAACACCATAGTGACCGCCCCTGCTAAAACAGGCATAACAGCAATTAACAAAAATGCAGTGATTAACCATGTCCAAACAAATAGCGGTAGCTTCATCCACGTCATACCCGGCGCTCTTAGGTTGACGATGGTCACGATAACGTTAATCGCCCCCATAATTGAGCTGATACCCATGATATGTACAGCAAATACAAACAGTGCGGTGTTGTCGTTACTGTAAGTGGTGGAGAGTGGTGCATAGAAAGTCCAACCAAACGCAGGACCGCCACCCGGCATGAGTAACGAAGCTAAGAGGATTAAAAATGCGAAAGGCAATATCCAAAAGCTCCAGTTATTCATACGTGGTAAGGCCATATCCGGTGCGCCTATCATCATAGGTACCATCCAGTTTGCAAGCCCAGTGAACGCGGGCATAACGGCACCAAACACCATGATCAAGCCATGTACGGTAGTCATTTGATTAAAAAAGTGCGGATCGACTAACTGTAATCCAGGCTGAAACAGTTCAGCGCGGATCACCATTGCCATTGCTCCACCAATTAAAAACATGGTGAGTGAAAAAATCAGGTATAAACTCCCGATGTCTTTATGATTGGTGGTGTAAAGCCAACGCTTAAAACCTTTAGCTGGGTAATGATGGTCGTGATGCGCATGCCCAGTTGCTTGCTCGTTAATAACGTTACTCATTAGTTCGCCTCCGCTGCTGCATCAATCGCGGCTTGAATTTGACTCGGTTGGATAACATCGCCGGTGTCATTACCCCACGCGTTTCGCTTATAAGTAATAACCGCAGCAAGTTGCTTAATTGAAAGCTGTTTATCAAACGCTTGCATTGCTGTGCCAGGCTTACCGTGTAACACAATATCTATGTGATCTTTTACATCACCTAATACAATCGGGCTGCCTTTAAGTGCTGGAAATACGCCAGGTAGGCCCATACCGGTAGGTTGGTGGCATGCAGCACAACTAGCCATGTAGACTTGCTCACCCAAGGTCATAAGCTCTTCTTTCGGTAATGTTTGATCAAGCAAAGCAGCATCCGCTGCGGCCGCATTGGCTTTTTCTTGCTTAGCATCTGCAAGCCAATTAGCAAATTCATCTTCAGGTAAGGCTTTCACCACAACAGGCATAAAGCCATGATCTTTACCGCATAACTCAGCACATTGGCCACGGTACACGCCTGGCTCGTTAATACGTGTCCACGCTTCATTGATAAACCCAGGATTTGCATCCTTTTTAACCGCAAAATCAGGCACCCACCATGAATGAATTACATCGTCTGAAGTCATTAAAAAGCGAACTTTTTTATTGATAGGAAGTACTAGCGGTTTATCTACTTCAAGCAAATAATGCTCAGTTTTCTCTGCTTTGTTGTCTATTTGGTCTTTTGGTGTAGATAGAATCGAGTAATAAGCAATGTCTTCACCCATGTACTCATAATGCCACTTCCATTGTGAGCCCGTCACTTTAATGGTGATATCGGCTTTAGAGGCATCTTCCATGGCAATTAAGGTTTTTGTGGCAGGCACAGCCATGGCGATTAAGATGACAAATGGAATGGCAGTCCAAAGTATTTCAACTTTTGTACTTTCATGAAATTGGGCAGGCTTGGCCCCTTTGGATTTACGGTGGTGTATTAAAGCCCAAAACATCACCGCAAATACGATGATGCCGATTACACAGCAGATAATAAATATCGTCATGTGTAACTCATAAACATTATTACTTATATCGGTCACCCCTTTACGCATATTGTATTGGCTATTTGCCAATGCAAGCTCAGGAAGTGCAAACAATATAAGCCACAAGGCGTAACGCAGTTTACCCATGTGACGGCTCCTTTAGATGCTATTGCAAGACGCAAAGCGAAAAGGCGATACAGCAAGGTGCCCATTCGTTTTTCTTATTGTTCAGAGCGACTACGTATCATTTTGACCCACTTATGATACCGACCCCATGACTAACACCTCGCACATTTTTGTGTCTTTTTATTAATTAGGTGTTAATACAGTGTATTAACCAATTAGTTAAAAAATGACCAATAAGCAAGTTTTAATGATAATAAATGTTTATTTTGGTGCAGAAATAACAACTATAATCAGCGCGTTATTTAATGTTTAGGAGTAAAAACGAAATATAAAAAGAGAGGAAAACTGCGCCATATAAGGCTTTAAATGAAGAGTAAGGATTCACAAATCCTAATTAAGTAGTAAAATTTCAGCGGCGCACCAAATTGAGTCAATTTGATGCACCAAATTGGGAACAGTTACATCCAGTCAGCGTTACGAATAACACCTACCGCTAACCCCTCGATGTTGAACGACTCATGCTCAAGGTCAACCTCAATAGGCGAAAACTCTTCGTTCTCAGCGTGTAAAAGTACTTTGCGACCCGCTTTTTCTAGACGCTTAACTGTTACATCTTCATCGACTCGAGCTACAACTACTTGCCCGTTTTCAGCAACTTGTGTTCTGTGTACTGCAAGCAAATCGCCATCCATAATACCAATGTCTTTCATACTCATACCATTTACACGCAGTAAGAAATCGGCTGCAGGTTTAAATAATGAAGGATCAACTTGGCAGTGGCTTTCAACATGCTCTTGCGCCAAAATAGGTTCACCAGCTGCAACACGGCCAATTAAAGGTAAGCCTAGTTGCTCTGGCTCATCTTCTTCAATTAACTGAATACCGCGACTCGCCCCAGGCTTCATTTTGATCATGCCTTTTTTAGCCAGTGCTTTTAGGTGTTCTTCAGCAGCGTTGGCACTTTTAAAACCTAATGTTTGAGCTATTTCAGCACGCGTAGGTGGCATGCCTGTATCTTTAATAAAGACTTTAATTAGTTCTAAAATTTGCGATTGGCGTTTAGTTAATGGGCGCATACAACTGGTTTTCCATACAGTACATTTAACTGTGAGTATATACAGTTATTTGAAAATCGCAAATTTAAATTAACCCCATCATATTGCTACAAAACTAACATTGAACCACACCGAAAGATGCCATAAGGTATTAGCTTTAATTAGCAGGCTAAGGAAACACAATGAGTATTTGGCACCACCCAATCACGTTAGAGCTTTGCAAAGAGCTAGAACAAGGGATCACCGGTCAAGGCACTTTAATGAAAACTATGGGCATTGAGGTGACTGAAATTGGTGATGATTATTTAATGGCAACTATGCCTGCTATTCCTGAGCATCATAACCCTATGGGTATGGTTCATGGCGGAGCAAACGTTGTATTAGCAGAGACAGTGGCAAGCTATGCAGCCAATTTCGTGGTTGATTTCAATAAGTTCTATGCTGTTGGCCAAGAAATTAATGCCAACCACATGAAAGCGTCACGCAAAGGAACGTTAACAGCAACAGCAAGACCGCTGCATTTAGGTAAGCGAACATCTGTTTGGGATATTAAAATTACCAATGCCGCAGGAGAGCTTTGCTGCGTATCAAGAATGACCGCAGCTGTTGTAGAGCGATAAATTCTGGCTATTTTTCAATAGGATAAATAGTAATTTCAATCCCTGCACCAATTGCTGAGATACGTAACAAGGTGTCGGCATGCAGGGGTTGGTTAAAGCATTTAGGCGAATTACCTGATTCAAAGCCTATATCAAATGTACGCTTTGAGCACGATAACCACTGTTTTAATGCATTGCGCGAGCAAGACTCAATAAGCTCGCAAAGCTGGTTAATGGCTTTATCTGGAGAGCTGATATCTGCGGTTGCTTCAATACGTGCTAGTTGGCGGTATTCATCTTGGTCATAATGTAAAACCATGGCGTTTTTCTTCAAATCAGCAACAAGCGCACTAATATCGTGCTTTGATTCAAGCTCCAGATCTACATTTAAAAATTGAATTTCCGACATACTCTCGTTTTTACCCTCTGTTGATATCGACTGAAACTTTAACTCAGTTTTGTATATATACCAAATCTAGAATACAGTTAATGCGACATTATGCCGCATTGGCAATCTAGCTAAACAACTTAAAATAGCGCCCACATAACAATAATAACGGGGTAATAATGAATAAACGCCTGTTTAAGTATGCTCGTAAAGGGCATAAATGGCTTGGCTACTTACTTGCTTTACAGATCTTTTTTTGGCTCTTAGGTGGGCTGGTAATGAGCTCATTACCACTTGAAAAAGTGCATGGCAAACATTTGGCTAATCGCAGTTTAAGTAGCCCATTTTTATTGTCAGACTACTTAGCATCTGTTGATAAGATAACAGCGCAATTTGAGCAAATTGAAGGTATTAAATATAGCCATTTTTTAAATACCCCGATTATAGAAGTTACATCCTCTAGCGGTACGTTTACTTTTGATGGCAGAACAGGTGCTAAAATGCCTGCACCGAGTAAAGCGCAAATCATTGAAAATGCGCAAGCTCACCTGCTTATTGACGCAAAAATAACGCAAGCGCAGTTATTAACAAAAGGGCCTAGAGAAGTCGGTCACAAAGCCAATGTTTGGCAAATTAGCTTCGATGATTGGCGATCAACAACCTTATATTTAGATAGCCAAACCGGTAACCTTATTACTGTGCGCAGCACCCTGTGGCGCATTTTCGACTTTTTCTGGATGCTACACATTATGGATTATGATGAGCGTGAGAACTTTAACAATCCACTACTCATCAGCTTCTCGGCCACCAGCGTACTATTTTGTATTACAGGAGTTCTCTTGTTACTACAAAACGTTCGAATTAAACGTAAAAAGCCAGCTACACGTGTTGGTCAATCAAAATAGGATTGCCATCTGGGTCGGTGATAATAAAACTCGCGTCACCGGCCTTTTGTATTTCTAATCCTTGTTGCTGAAATTGTGCAGCTAATTGCTCAAAGGTTGCAAATTCATCCAAAGCTTCAGCATTTTGATCCCACCCTGGGTTAAAGGTCAGCATGGTTTTGTCGAACATACCTTGAAACAAACCAATTAAATGTTCACCGTTTTTCATAATTAGCCAATGCTGTTCTATCTCCCCAGCAAACTCGTTGAAACCTAGCTTTTCATAAAACTGCTTTGAAGCACGAATATCTTTGACATTTAAACTCACTGAGAAGGCACCTAATAACATAGTTGTAATTCCTTTAATTAAAACGGCCTAACAACTATAGCTGAGTTGAAAAACTTTTCATTTTTAGAATAGTCGCTCTAAAATAGCGCTTCCTGTAGTTCACTGATGTGATGGATATGCGTTTATTTCTATACTTAGCCCTGTGTTTTATTTTCACTTTTCCTATATCCGCTAAAGAATTTTCGAGCTTTTACAGTGCCAAAAAGCATTTAATTAAGAATCTACCAAGCAACAGTAAAAGCTTATATTGTGGCTGCGACATAAAGCGCCAAGGTAAAAAACTTGTGCCAGATCCTGATGCGTGTGGTTATATTCCTAGAAACCCTGTCACCCGCTCAGGAAAAGAGAATGCCCGCGCAAAAAGAATAGAGTGGGAGCACATTGTGCCTGCCTGGGAGTTTGGTCATCAATTACAATGCTGGCAAGATGGCGGTCGTAAAAACTGTAAAAAGGTCAGTGCGAAATTCCGTCAAATGGAAGCCGACATTAATAACCTTGCCCCTGCTATAGGCGAGATCAATGCTGACCGTTCAAACTTTCGCTACGGCATGGTGTCAACATCAAGTGCAAGTTACGGAGCATGCCCTGTAAAAATCGACTTTAAGCAGCGCGTATTTGAGCCACCCATTTATGCAAGAAAGCAAATAGCCGATACCTATTTTTATATGCAAAGAACCTATGGCTTAAAAATATCAGACAAACAACGCAAGCTATTTGAATCGTGGCAAAAGCTTGAAATAGCTGAAATTAGCAATCGTAAGTTACTCTAATAGTGAAATTCTTATGGGCTTCTAAAGTACAAAAAGAGCTCCGTATTTCACTTCCTGATCTAGAGCGCGAAGTTAACTAACAAAAAAGGCGCAGCTTCAGCTACGCCTTTTACATCATAAGCTTTGGTGAGGGCCAAACACCTCGTAGTGAATGCGTTCACTTGCAACCCCAATACTTAGCAGCTGCTCTTTGATCATTGCCATAAAGGCGATAGGGCCACACAGGTAAAAGTCACCTTTACTAATTGGTAAGCTGTCAGCGATGTGGTTTACATCCATCAAGCCCGCAAAATCGCCCCCCTTGCCATCTTTAAACCAGGTAACACAATGTAATGAAGCGTGCGCTTGTTGTTGCTGTATTAAATACTCTTTAAAGGCAAACTGCGTCTCACTGTCGCAAGCATGTAGATAATGGATTGACTGGTTAGGTTGATTACTTAATAGTGTTTCGAGCATCGCCATCATTGGGGTTTGACCAACACCCGCAGAAATCAATACAACAGGCGAGTCGATTTCGCGAAGCACAAAGTCGCCTGCAGGTGGGTAAATTTCTACCTCATCCCCCTCAGTTAAGCTGTGTAGGTAGTTAGATACCAAGCCTTCTTCTTTCACGCTAATTCGGTAATTGTGGCCATTACTTTGCTGTGATAAAGAGTATTGCCTCACTTGCGTTAAATCACTGTTTGCTGGCGTTACTTTAATTCCTAAATATTGGCCCGGTAAATACGCCACAACAGGCTTTGCATCGGCAGGCGTTAATATGAAACTGCAAATTTGCGATGACTCCATACGTTTTTCTGTAATTGTGAAAGTACGAGTACCAAACCAACCTCCCGGTGCCTTTTTGGTTTTTTGATATAGCGACATCTCCTCATTGATACATACATCCGCTAATAATGAATAGGCTTCACGCCATGCATACTCGACCTCAGGAGTAAATTGTTCTGGCAATAACTCTTTTAAAGTCGCAATCAGATGTCCACCAACAATAGGATAATGCTCTGGCAAAATATGGTAACTGGTGTGTTTATGATTAATGCGCGCAAGCGCACCTTTTAACACTGCCAAGTTATCAATATTTGCCGCGTAGGCAGCTAAGGCATTAAATAGCGCAAATTGCTGAGAGCCCGATTGCTGATGCGTCATATTAAAAATATTTTTAAGCTCTGGGTTGTAGCTAAACATACGATCATAAAAATACTCAGTCACTTGAGGGCCTGCTTGTGCAAGCAACGGCAAAGTACTTTTAACAATCTGGATCGTTTTTTCAGATAACATAGTTTTTCCTATTGGAGAGATTAACCGCGGCGACCATCAACACGACGATTCACTAAGATGGGCGCACAATGAAATAAAAATAAGCTAAAGCCAGCAACCCACAGCAACGCACTTAACTGCCATGCAAGGTGATGACCTAAATAAACGGGAAGTAACGAACGTACAATGGCAGCTATCACAATGAGTACAAATGCCAAACTAATGTACGCAGGGGCTTGTAATGCGCGCCCAGTGTGACCATGAGAGACACGTACCATCATGGCGATAATCATCACACCTATGGTGCCAACAGTGATCAGATGAAGCGCATCTTTGAATAAGATAATTGGGCTGAAATAGCTCAGCGCGACGAGTATTAAACCAACCGATAAAGCCCAATAAGCCACATGTAATGACCATAGCAAAGGCACTTTTAGAATGCCTTTATGCCACCACAAAACACACCTGGCTGAATGTAAACAAGCAAGCCAAGCAAAAACCCAACCGGTGCTCATTGCGCTAAAAAATAGCTGACTCATAAAAAACCACGCAATGGCGAAAAATGAGCTAAATACGACTAATTTATCGAGCTTCGGGGTTCTAACTTGTTCACTTAGGTTAAGGCCGCGCGCGGTAAAAAATGGCACAACTCGCCCAGCCACAACACCAACTAGCAGTGTCATGATAAGTACAGCGGTATCAACAACCCCCAGTGCCAGCGACATTTTATTAAGTACAACTAAGCTCAAAAAAATCACATTGAGCGCACAGAGCAAAGATGCGATGACAACAAATAAGTAGTTATGGCTGCTTTTTGCCTGTATCAGCATGTCAGCTAGAATAATAATTCCAGCTAGCCACCAAACGAGTTGTAGCGCACTAACAATATAAAGGTTTAGCTGCTCGAACCCTGCAATCTCAATAAAAAAACTAAACCTTGCAGCAAGCCAAATCATGCTAAGCAAACAAAGCTTAATACCACTTACACTCGCCACACCTGTCCATGTTTGTGCGGCGGTTAGCAAAAAGCCCATGGCAACCACGCCTGCAAAGCCAAACAGCATTTCGTGAGCATGCCAAAGCGTTGCGGGCATTGTTAGGTGCCACTGTGCATAGCCCGCCAAGATTAAAAACCAGTAACTCATAGCAAATACAGCTAAGGCACCTGCCGCCAAGAAAAAAGGCCGAAATGCTAATGCCCATAACGGCCACTGGCTGAGTTGATAAAATTTGATCTTAGTTGGCATAGGTTCAGTTAAATTAATGACTTTCATTCGTGCTCTCAGCGTTTAATTTCCCCAGCTATTGCACAGTTCAAGCCAAAAATAAAAACCATTAAATATCAACACATTAAATTTGGACGCTTGATAAATAAGTCAAAATGACACACCATTAAAAGCATCAATAAAACACATTCAGGTCAAATTGACATGATGCTCAAAAAATCCCTTCTTGATGTTGCACTTGCACTTACCAAAGCAAGCAGTGTTGATCATAATTTCAGTTATCTGTTGAGTTGCATTAATGATTGGCTTGAATGTGATGCAGTTGCCTTATTATTGAAACAAGGCGATGTGTTAAAGCCCGTAGCCCTTCATGGGTTGTCGGACGATACGTTAGGAAGACGCTTTAAAATAGCGGAGCATCCGCGCTTATTTGAAATATGCCGTGGCAGTGAACCGCTAAAATTTGCCAAAGATTGTGGCCTACCCGACCCCTACGATGGTTTATTACAAAGCCAGCATGGCGACTTTCCTGTTCATGCCTGCATGGGCGTGCCGCTGCTAAGTAGCAAAGATAACAACGAACTATTGGGTGTTTTGACCTTTGATAGTTTAGATGAACATGCCTTTGACGCTTTAGCAATGAACGAGCTCAATCAACTAAAACAGCTAGCTGCAGGCTATGTTGAGCATGCCCTAACCTTGCAGCATTTTATGCAACACGCACAGCACAGCCATCAAGTTGCGCAGCAGCTTAACCTTGAGGCACTAACACGAGAAGGTGTCGAAATTATTGGTAATAGCCAAGCAATGCAGACCCTTAAAAATGATATTCAGCTGGTGGCTGCCTCAGAATTTAGCGTTTTAATACAAGGTGATACAGGCGTCGGTAAAGAACTCGTTGCGCGCAATATCCATTTAAACTCAAAACGCCGTGACATGCCGTTGATCCACTTAAACTGCGCATCGTTACCAGAGAACTTAGCCGAGAGTGAATTTTTTGGTCACAGTAAAGGCGCATTTACTGGCGCACATACTGCTCGCCAGGGTAAGTTTCAACTCGCCGATGGCGGCACGCTATTTTTAGATGAAATCGGCGAACTTCCGCTTGCCATGCAAAGTAAGTTATTGCGTGTATTACAAAGTGGTGAAGTACAAACGGTGGGGGAAGATCAAAGCCGTTATGTTGATGTCAGAGTGATTGCAGCAACCAATCGCGATTTAAAACAAGAAGTCGCTGCGGGGCGCTTTCGTGCAGATCTTTATCACCGATTAAGCGTTTACCCATTGCATGTTGCACCACTAAAAGAGCGCGATAACGATGTTATTTTATTAGCAGGCTTTTTTATTGAGCAAACATCTAAAAAACTGGCAATTAAGCAACTTAAGCTTAGTAGCGATACACAATTACTACTGCGTCAATATGATTGGCCAGGCAATGTGAGAGAGCTTGAACATGTGATCAGTCGCGCAGCACTCAAAGCCAAACAACAGCAATGGCAACAAAGCATTGTCACAATCGAGCCTGAACATTGTGATATTGCTAAAACCGCCGTTGCCGCACCAAGCCCTGTTGCAGTTAACGAACAAAAAGCCACTCGCTTATCGCTGAAAGAGGCAACTGACGCTTTTAGTTATCAATTGATTATGCAACAACTTGAACTACATAACCTAAACTGGGCTGCCACAGCACGTAGCTTAAGTGTTGATAGAGCCAACCTTGTGCGCCTAGCCAAACGGCTAGGCATTAGCGTTAAAAAGTCTGTTTAAGCTTTTAAATCTTTAAAATAGGCTTTTAAAAGCTGACTAAATGCTTGGACTTTGGCTGTGCGATGCACCAAGTGATGCGTTACCAGCCAAAGATCCGTTGGCCAGTTTAGCTCTTTAGGAAGCACTGGCAGCAGATCAGGGTATTGGCTTGCCACTTCATGCTGTAAACCACCAATTCCTAAGCCCCTCACAATCGCCCTTGTAGCTTCTGATGTTTCAGACACCCGTAGCTTAATTTGCGAAGATTCAATGTGTTGATCAACCCATGCAAAATAAGGCACTTTACCGTTATAGCCAGCCACCCCAGAGACAAAACTATGCTGCTGCAACTGCTCAATATTCTTTGGCATGCCATACTTTTCAATATAACTTTTAGAGGCATAAAACCCTGACGAAAGTTCAGCTAAATGCTGGGCAATATAGTCGCCTTCATCAGGCCGAGGACCTGCTCGCACGGCAATGTGTGCCTGACCGTGATCAAGACGTAAGCGGTTTTGATCAAGAATAACTTCGAGCTGCACTTGCGGGTGCAGGCTTTGAAACTGTTCGCAGACATCACTAAGCACATCAATAAAACCACTGACCGTAGTTAATAATAAACTGCCTCGCAGTTGGCTATCAGCGGCAATAATATCGTTGTGAAGTTTTTCAAGTTCAGCGTTAATCGATTTTGCAGTCGCAAACAACTTAGCGCCTATTTCTGTCACTGTATAGCCACGGGCATGACGGTGGAATAACCGCGCATCAAGGTTATCTTCTAAATTGTTGATTCTTCTAAGCACTGTGCTGTGATGAACACCTAACGATTCAGCAGCAGCGGTTAACGTGCCAAGTCTTGCCACTTCAAAAGCGACTTTTACATCTTGCCAATCATCAAATTGAATCGCCATAACGGCTCCTTGTGTGCATATACGCACATAAGTTTTGCGTTTATTTGGCTTTTCTGCAAGCTGTTTTTTGCTACAGTGAGTATATCAACAGTGAAGCTTAAAAAAGGAAGCCATCATGACAGCACCAAAAATTATTGCCCTAGCAGGCAGTCTACGTAAAGACAGCTTTAATCAAAAACTGATTAATGAAGCTGCGCGCTTCGCCCTCGAAAGTGGTGCTGAAGTAGAAGTGATTAAATTAAGCGATTTAAACTTACCTTTATTTGACGAAGATATTGAAGCGCAAGGTACACCTGCTGGCGCACAATTATTGAAAGATAAGCTTCGCGCAGCTGACGGTATTTTATTAGCAAGCCCAGAATATAACGGCTCAATTACAGCACCACTTAAAAACGCAATCGATTGGGCATCTCGTACAGAGCAAGGTGCAGTGCCTGCTTTTCGAAATAAAGTCACAGCACTTTATGCATCGTCACCGGGTGGTTTAGGTGGCTTACGTGGTTTAAATCACGTACGTGATATTTTATCGGGTATTGGTAGTTTAGTGCTTGCAGATCAACTTGCAGTGCCTGCTATCCACAGCAAATTAGATGAGCAAGGCCGCATCAGCGATGCTGATACAGCCGATAAAGTTGCCAGCCTTGCCCAGCAACTTGTGAGCGTAGCGAGCAAATTAAATAAATAATTGCTAGCCTAGTTTTATCGCTACTAACTTAGTTTTGTCGCTGCTAACTTAGCAGCGATAAAATCTTCATGGGTTACATACAATAAACTTGCGACACGGCGAATAACCATTTCTTCATGCTTATCTAAATTGCCATCTGCGTAGGCTAAACGCCACAAAAGCTCGATGATATCAATACGCTGCTCGGCGCTGCACTGGGCATTAATTTGCTTTGAAAACTGAAAATAATCTATTGCATCATCTAGGCTTTGCGATGCACTTGCAACTAACTCTTGAACCTCTTCCTCGTTAAGCGAGAAATACTTCTTTAAGGTCTCATTCAGGGTCTGTTGCTCATCATCTTGTAACTCATTATCTGCACGCATAACCTCAATCAATAACGCAGCAACGGCGGTTTTTAGGTCATGCTCAGTAATGCTAGATTGGGTATCATTCAGCGCTGAAAACAGCTGTTTTATTTTATTGAGCATCACATTTTCCCTTTTTGGGTGTTAGACTACATGTAAGACGTAACGTTACCTTAGTTTGACTATGGATGCTAATTCAGGTTCAACATCACGATGAAACAAGGTATTAATCACATGGAGTTAAGTGTTTATGAGTGAACTGAGAAGTACACAAGCACTATTAATTAGCGCCGTTTTAATGTTAGCGGTGTGCAGTAATGCGCAGGCAGCAAAAGGCGAAACCGAAAAGCTCTATGACTTCGACGAAAAAGTCCATTACTACCAAACTAAATTGGCCGACGGCCGCTACCATCTCGAAATTCAGTCTGACGACTACAAGCACTTTCGCAATCAAAGCGTATTCTTACTGCGCCATGCCAGTCGCTTATGTAGAGACAAACCATTTATGCTAAGAGTGACTGATGGAGTGCAGGAATATGAACGTTTTCCAACTAAACCTCGCGCCTATCAGCCCCCTTTAACGGTTGTTTTACAGTGTGAAGACGAAGCTAAATAGTACTAGTCTTCATATCCCCACGGCGTGCTTGGCGGCGTGATAGGTTTAGTTAGGTCAAAATCAACGCGAAACTCACGTCCTTCACGCACTAAGCGATACGTAAATTGCTTTGGATAAATATACATTTGCCACGTGTTACCCATTGATTGGGGAATACCTTGGCTCACAAACAACTCTTTTGAGTATTGATCAGCCGGGAACGACTGTGCGTTAGCAAAACCCGCATCAAGGGTATGGCCACCATACATGGTTGATTTATCATCGCTGCCATCTTTATGACGATGGTCATGCTTTAAACTAAGTCCACTGCCCGTTTTTGTGATGATCCAAGTTCGAGATGCATCATCCCCTACATGAAATGGCACTTGTAACTCACGCTCGTTACAACGACGTACATGCATTACTAACTTTTTGCCCGCAAATGAGCTCGGGCCAGCTGCGTTATCAACGCTCACTTTACCTTCGTAAGCTTTACCGCAATGGGCAGCGATATTATCAAAAAAGCCATCATGGCTTGGAATTGACACTAAAGGTGCAGGTCGTGCAGCCGCTACTGATGATGCTGCCACGAGCATCGATGCCACTAAATATTTCATGGTGTGTTCCCTAAATAAAACTTCAGTCTAGGCTAATGGTTTAAAGGCCATAAAGAAAACAATTACGATAAATAACAAAAAAACGCGGCCTTGGCCGCGTTTAGGTTCACATGGAAAAACAGGTTATTGCCAAGGGCGTTCTGCTGCAAGTTGCTGCTCAAAGGCATCAATTTGGCTGTTAAGTGTTTCAGTCACACCGATAAAGTCCAAGCCACTTAATAAACGCTCTTTGATGTCATGGCGAATATCAAAGTGAATAGTGTCAAACTTATCGCTACGAAGTTGTTGGTTTTCTAAATCAACTTCGATATTAATATCATCATGCTGTTCACTCAGTACAAATAATTGCTCAAGTGTTTCTGCAGGTAATGCGATAGCAAGCATTTGGTTATTGCCGCAGTTGTTAAAGAAAATATCAGCAAAGCTTTCCGCTAAGATCACTTCAAAACCATATTGCTTTAATGCCCATGGCGCGTGCTCTCGCGATGAACCACAACCAAAATTGTCGCGAGTTAAAAGAATTTGCGCACCTTGATAACAAGGGCGATTCAAAATAAACTCAGGGTTTGGCTCGCCGTTATCTAAATAACGCCAATCGTAAAAAAGTGCCGCATCAAAACCATCACGGCTGGTCGACGTTAAAAATTGCTTTGGAATTATTTGGTCAGTATCAACATTGTTTTTATCTAACGGGGCCATTAAGCCACTAAAAAATACACTCATTAGGCTTCTCCTCTGATATCAACAAAACGACCATGAATTGCCGCTGCCGCAGCCATTGCAGGGCTCACTAAGTGAGTGCGGCCACCGCGACCTTGGCGACCTTCAAAGTTACGATTTGATGTAGAAGCACAGCGTTTACCTGCTTCTAATCTGTCGTCATTCATTGCTAAGCACATTGAACAACCTGGCTCACGCCATTCAAAGCCAGCTGCTTTAAAGATATCTGCAAGGCCTTCGTCTTCGGCTTGTTTTTTAACAAGACCTGAGCCTGGAACAATCAGCGCTTCAACACCCGCTGCAACCTGCTTACCTTCAACAATTTGCGCAGCAGCACGTAAATCTTCAATTCGGCTATTTGTACATGAGCCAATAAATACGGTATCAACAGTCGCAGAAGACAATTTATCACCGGCTTTTAAGCCCATATATTTTAGTGCGCTACGGATTGCATCAGCTTTGATTAGGTCTGGTTCTTGCTCAGGATCAGGAATGAATTCATCTACGCCAATCACTTGCTCAGGGCTGGTACCCCACGTAATTTGCGGTTGAATATCAGCAGCCTCTAATTCAACAACATGATCAAACTCTGCGCCTTCATCAGTTTTTAGTGTTTGCCAGTAGGCAACGGCACTATCAAAGTCAGCACCTTGTGGTGCAAATGGGCGACCTTTTAAATAATCATAAGTTGTTTGATCTGGTGCGATTAAACCCGCTTTTGCGCCCATTTCAATACTCATATTACAAAGCGTCATACGCGCTTCCATAGACAGCGCTTCGATCCCTTCACCACAAAACTCAGCAACATAGCCAGTACCACCCGCAGTGCCTAATTTACCGATCACTGCCATGATTAAATCTTTGGCAGTAACGGTTGGACGTAGGCGACCATTTATTTGAATTTTTAATGACTTGGCTTTTTTCTGCTGCAGTGTTTGAGTGGCTAGAACATGCTCAACTTCTGAAGTACCAATACCGTGCGCTAGTGCACCAAATGCACCGTGGGTAGAGGTATGGCTGTCACCACACACTATGGTTGTGCCCGGTAAGGTAATACCTTGCTCAGGCCCCATTACATGCACAATACCTTGATTAATCGAATTTAAATCATAAAGTTGAATACCAAACTCTTTACAGTTTGCATCCAGTGCCATTAATTGATTTTTCGACACATCACTCGCAGCATCTAATGAACGGCTTTTTGTTGAAACGTTATGGTCCATGGTCGCAAAGGTTTTTTCTGGGCAACGTACTTTACGGTTTTTCTCACGTAAACCAGCAAAGGCTTGCGGCGATGTAACTTCATGAACTAGGTGACGGTCGATATAAAGTAAATCGGTTTGATCATTTATGCTGGCGACTACATGAGCTTGCCAAATTTTATCGTATAAGGTTTGGGCCACTTGCTATTCCCTCATTTTAGTTACGCTGAGTGACGAGCTCAGCGCAAACAATTTTTAATTAAATACGTGCCACAATTGCCGCAGCAACATCACTGGTGGTGTACCCTGCATTTGGGTAGATATCTGGCGTACCAACACCTGCTTCAACCGCTTCTGCCACCGCTTTTTCAATCGTACGAGCCGCTTCATCTTGCCCTAGTGAGTAACGCAACATAAGCGCAGCACTTAAAATTTGTGCGATTGGGTTTGCAACCCCTTTACCAGCGATATCAGGTGCTGAGCCACCAGCTGGCTCATACAAACCAAAGCCAGACTGATTTAAACTCGCTGATGGTAATAAGCCCATAGAGCCGGTGATCATCGCGCACTCATCAGACAAAATGTCACCAAATAAGTTATCGCAAAGTAATACATCAAACTGACTTGGCTGTTTAACTAACTGCATTGCCGCGTTATCAACATAAATGTAGTCAAGGCTTACCTCTGGGTAGTCTTTGCTCACTTCAGAGACCACTTCACGCCAAAGTACGCTGGTCGCTAACACATTCGCTTTATCAACCGAGGTAACATGATTACTACGCAGCTTAGCGGCTTCAAATGCAAAGCGTGCGATGCGCTCAATTTCTTTACGTGAATATGTTTGGGTATCGAAAGCGGCTTCTTGCTCACCTTCGCCACTGCGGCCTTTTTCACCGAAATAAATACCACCGGTTAACTCGCGCACACATAAGATATCAAAGCCTTGTGCACTGATATCTGCACGCAGCGGTGATGCAGCACTTAGTGCTGGTAATAATTGTGCTGGGCGTAAATTACAGAACAAACCAAAATGCTTACGCAGTGGCAACAGTGAAGCTCGCTCTGGTTGCTCGTTAGGTGGTAAGTTTTCCCACTTAGGACCACCTACCGAGCCAAATAAAATCGCATCGGCATTTTCACAAGCACTCAATGTACTTTGCGGCAGTGCCTGACCAAACTCATCAATGGCAGCACCACCAATCGCGTGGTGATGACGAGTCAAAGTAAAACCAAATTTTTCGCTTACAGCATCCAAGACGGTTTCTGCTGCTGCCATAACTTCTGGACCAATCCCGTCGCCTGCTAATACTGCGATACTGTAATTCGATTGACTCATCCTGCTTTCCTCTGTTGTTTTAAATCAGACACTTTTTGTGCACGATAAATTAAGTTATAAACGCGGATCATAGCGCGTACCGACGCTTCTACCACATCCGCTGCAATGCCCGCGCCGTGATATGGGCGACCATCGTATTTAGCGATAATATTCACTTGTCCTAGCGAGCTGGCGCCTTGGCCTGTTGCTTCTAGATTATATTCAATCATCTCAACCGACATACCCGTTAAGCGCTCAATTGCTAAGAATGATGCTTCGACAGGGCCGTTACCCGTTGCTGCCTCTTGCTTAGACTCGCCATCAATTGTCATGCCGATTGTTGAACTCGCCACCGATTGTGAGTTAGACGTAGAGTTAACAAACTCAAGTTGGTACTTCTCGTCTTTATCTTTGATTTGATTAAAGTAAATCATCGCTTCTAAGTCGTAGTCATACACAGTACCTTTTTGGTCTGCTAATGCTAAGAAGCTGCTGTATAAGCTATCCATATCGTAATCAGATTTTTGATAGCCTAACTCTTCTAAACGATGCTCAATAACATGACGACCTGAACGCGAAGTCATGTTTAATTGATTATTAGGTACACCGACACTTTCTGGCGACATAATTTCGTAAGTGTTTTGGGCTTTTAATACGCCGTCTTGGTGGATCCCTGAGCTGTGTGCAAAGGCATTTTCACCAACAATTGCTTTGTTTGGTTGTACTGGCATATTACAAATCTTCGCGACTTGACGCGAAGCACGGTAAATTTCTTCACTACGAATATCGGTATGCACTTTTAAGTGGTCTTCACGCATCTTCATGATCATCGCAACTTCTTCAAGCGAACAGTTACCTGCGCGCTCACCAATACCATTAATCGTACATTCGATTTGGCGAGCACCGGCTTGTACCGCTGCGATTGAGTTAGCAACCGCTAAACCTAAATCGTTATGGCAATGCACGCTTAAACGCGCCTTGTCGATATTTGGCACATTGTTCATTAAGTGATGGATCATCGCAGCATATTCGTCTGGCGTTACATAACCTACGGTGTCAGGTAAGTTGATAGTTGATGCACCCGCATCAATAGCTTTTTCAACGATGCGGCATAAATCCCAATGCGGTGTACGACCAGCATCTTCACACGAAAACTCAACGTCATCGGTGTAGTTACGCGCAAGTTTAATCGACTTAACAGCCATTGCCGTTGCATCGTCTAAGCTCATACGTAATTTGTGTTCAAGGTGTAATGGGCTGGTTGCAATAAATGTATGAATACGGCCCTGCTCTGCCGGGCGAAGCGCTTCACCACATGCTTCAATATCTTTTGCTACTGCACGTGCTAAGCCACAAATAATCGGCCCTTTCACTTCTGTCGCAATGCGCTGTACAGAGCGAAAATCTGCTGGGCTAGATACCGGAAAACCCACTTCCATTACATCCACATTTAAGCGGCTAATGGTATGCGCAAGTTGAATTTTGTCGTCTTCGGTTAGGCTTGCTTTTAATGCTTGCTCACCATCACGTAACGTTGTGTCAAAAATCCAAACCTTATCTTTCATAAACTGTCCTCGTTCCCAATGACCCATTAGCGAGATAAAAAAAACCCCGCGGTTGCGGGGTTTTTTAATGTTCTACAAATGCAAATACACTAAGCCCCGCTCACTGATTTAAGCAGTAAGAGGTTTAGTTTTAATGTAATTGAATGTGTAATTTGCATCTTAATTTACTAAATGTGTGTTCAGTGGCTGTATTTTTAACATTCAAAAAACCAGCTTGCAAGCATAATTTTTCCACAAAATCGATTTTCAAATCGCGTTAATGAAATTAAAAATCCATAAAAGCACGCTTTAAAGGTTAATTAAACCCAATTGAATGCATTGAACGTTTAAAGTTTCGGAAGGTAAAGCTTCTATTGCTTAGATTAACTTTTAAATGTGATAGTTATCACATACACATAAAGTAACAGTACGAGGAAAAAATCTAATTATTTAGTGAGGTGCTCTAAAAACATCATTGATTCTCACGCCACTGCGCTTGACCAGAGCCAAGCTCATGTAATACACGACCTGTGAACCCTGCTGAAGGTGTATTTGATAGCCACACTTTTATTTCACCGGTCTCACCCATACCAATAATTAAATAGGGTTTTACATCGTTAAAAACTTTACCTGTGTGCGCAGTGAATGGGGGTAAGTTTTTAACTAATTTATATCCCGCCTTATCTATGGCCACTTCACCGTAATAAATTCTATTTTCTGATTTATCGAGCCATTCAACCGCCACTTTTTCCGGGAATTTTTGGTCGTACAAACTGACTGTACCGCCAGCCTCAGCATAACAACACTCAACTGCCCCTGATGGTATGCCCCATGTATCATCAAATACCACTGAGCGCCCCCAAATAGCATTTCCATTCTCAGTGCCTACGCCTGCTACCATGTAATCTATTTTTCCCGTTGACGAGCAACCTGCTAAAAACAAAGCGCAAGCAATTGAGATGAGTGGTTTTATAAACTTGTCCATCGTCGCTAAATGCATTTTAATAATTCTCACGCCATTGCGCTTGCCCTGAGCCAAGTTCATGTAATACTCGCACTGTGAACCCTGCTGAAGGTGTATTTGATATCCACACTTTTATTTCACCAGTTTCTCCCATACCAATAATTAGGTAGGGAAAAATCTCGTCCTCAACTTCACCTGTGTAATAACTAAAATTAGGTAAGTTTTTAGCTAATTTATATCCCGCTTTATCCTGTCTCTTATACACATCT
>NZ_JACDWV010000030.1:0-204 GCF_016464105.1 Pseudoalteromonas sp. bablab_jr010
ACTTGAGGGTGTCGGGCCTATCACAGCGGTTGGTTTATTAATAAGCTTAAGTGACACAACCCATTTTACGAGCGGACGCAATGCGGCAGCCAATGTTGGTGTCACCCCTCGCCAACACTCAAGTGGTGGAAAAGTGCGAATAGGTCATATAGCCAAATACCGTGGCGAGATAACATTACGCAGCCACTTGTTTCTGGGAGCCAG
>NZ_JACDWV010000031.1:0-802 GCF_016464105.1 Pseudoalteromonas sp. bablab_jr010
CGACGTATGGTTTCAGGACGAAGCACGATTTGGCCAGCAAAATCCGACTACGCGCATTTGGGCTGAAACAGGCACTCGGCCACGGATTGTAAAACAACAGCAATTTGACTATGGATACTTATTTGGCGCGGTATGTCCAGCGACAGGCCAAACAGAAGCGTTAGTTAGTCCATTTGTAAATAAAGAAGCGATGACGCAGCACATGCGCCAGATATCACACGCGACACCTGCTGGAAGACATGCTGTCGTGATCATAGATGGCGCAGGCTGGCACACATACGATACAGCTGCAGAATTTAAAAACCTAACGCTTATAAAGCTTCCACCTTATTCACCAGAGCTAAATCCAATAGAGCAAGTATGGAGTTGGATACGACAACATTGTTTATCAAATAGAGTGTTTTCAGGCTATGACGAAATTGTCGATGAAGTTTCAAAGGCGTGGAATCACTTTATTTCAATCCCGGATCGAGTAAGGAAAATGTGCAATCGGGAATGGATTAAATTGATTTAATCTTTATACGGAATGGTATTACAAGAGTAAAGTTAGCGAGGGGAAAGTTGAAGGAGTAAAGTTTGGAAATCTGGCGTAGGTTGGGTAGAGCGAAGCGAAACCCAACAGCGTGGTAATTCGTTATGCAGAATGAAGAGGTAAAGCTCATTAATAAAAGACGAATTAGCGCGAGGTGAAATAAGCCGTTTAGAGATCGCCAACCAGTTAGACCAGTAGAGATTTTAAGAATTTTTAACCATGGGTTATGAAGAGGGTCACATGGATTATGTCTGTCTCTTATACACATCT
>NZ_JACDWV010000032.1:0-2092 GCF_016464105.1 Pseudoalteromonas sp. bablab_jr010
GCAACTAGATTATTTACTAATGGGTAAACCAATCAAAAAGCTCAATCCACCTGAAATTTTTAAGTTTCCTTGGAAATACGCAGAAAATATAAAACCAGAAAGTGAGATTAAATTTGGCAAAACAGCGTGGCAAAAATTCACCTCGTTTTTAATGATTGATATGTAAAAACTGACTGTTAGGGCAACATTGAAAGATAAGGATATCAATGTCTATTTCGTATAGATTCGCAAAAATGAATGCAAGAACAATCGAAGCGTCGCAAAATTTTAAAAATTATTTTTCGAAGAAGAGGTTTAATAAATTCACTGATTTAATGGGTTTTCAAATAGTAAAAATTCTAGTCTTAAAGGATGAAGAAAGAAGGCTTAAAGATTTAAATAGTATTGATAACGAAGGGCGTTATTTAGGTTTCCAAAAAGCAAATGATGCGATGCTTGCGTTAACTTTAGGGCCGATATTATTGGGGGCAGTGCTAACGTTTATTTCTATTATAGCTTTAATGGTGTGGGTCTATGAGTCAATTTACTATCCAAATAATGCTGCTTCTCCATTGTTCTTTGTATGCCTCTCCTTAGGATTTAACCTTTTCTTCCTCAACTTCGGGCCTATTATAGCGCGTTATATTTTACCTCGGCGAGAGGTGTATTTTGACCGCATAAATCAAACGGTGAGTTTTACCTGGTCGGTTGATAATGCGCAAAAGAATGAGCTTGGTCATGCGACATTCCCATTCTCAGATATCGAGGCGTTTTACGCTAAAGCCAACCATTCACAAGGACATGGTGTGACTCATGCGATGTATGTGGCTCATAAAGATTATCAAAATCACGCAGGTGCGTTTAGTGAAATTCGCGTTAAAGACAACCCACAAAATCCAAACTACTGTCGTTACACATGGGAGCGCGTGGTGCGTTTTATGGATTTAAGCAAACCATTAGTGGACTCACCCGAAATTGAGCCGTTTCGTCATTTAGACCCACTAACACGCGATTTTGATAAACAGAATAACCGCCCAGAAAAGTATTGGCGTTTAATGAGTTACAAACAGATGCTGCAGATAGAAGAAAAGCTTGATAACGATATTTATCGTTTTAACTTTGATGGCGCAATAACCAACCCTAAACGCTGGGCAAACGAAGAAATCACCAAACCATGGGAAAAATGGCCAATTGACGAAAGCTTAAATCAACCTGATACAACGCCTTATTGGAAGCGATTAACAAAAACCTTATTAAGACAAATAGCAGTGGGTGTTTAGGGTCTGAGATATTTAAAATGGAATGGTTAAAACAAGGAATGTAGATAGCAATGACTATGAGTAGCGATGATAAAAGCTCAGTAAAATCAAGCAATCTGGATGATTTAATTGATAACCTTATTAGTGATGAGGAGCTTGAGCGCTATATTGCTGAACAAAACGATGGTTTAACTCATGAAGAGCGAGAAAAAATTAAAAGAGAAAACCGCATTAACGCAATTAACCAGTGGTGCGCGGAAAATCCTGGCAGAGACCCAACAAGAGCGAAAGATAAAACCATTAAACAACTGGCGTTAGATGAAGAAGATGAGGTGCGAATTGAGAAATTTACAAGAGATAATCCTGAGGAAGCGGCAGAAATAAGTATAAGAGCTGAAAATAAAGTTAAATACCGTAAGAATAGTCAAACCTATAATGAGCAACTGCCAAGAGACTATTTACATAAAGACAGTTATGAAACGCGATTAAAAAAAGCTGAAGCACTCAATGGCTGCAGCTTTAAAACTCGTACCTTTAAAAGTAAGCGTTTTACTGATCAATATGGAGCAGAGCTTGAATCCCCTAATCGAGGCTCAACTCTTGAGGGGCATTGGGTAGAGAATGATGGTAAGCAGTTGGCTATTTCATGGTTTGGAGGCTGGTCTAACTTATTTACAGCACTTGGTTTTTTCTTTGAAACACTCGCTTTTATGGTTTTCTTATTTCATGTATATGCGTTAATTGCGAATGGGTTTGAATATTTTTGGATTATGGCCTCAATCTATGTGACGCTCTTTGGTTTGGGTTATTTCACTTTAAAACACCGGGCTATATTCTGTCTCTTATACACATCT
>NZ_JACDWV010000033.1:0-1569 GCF_016464105.1 Pseudoalteromonas sp. bablab_jr010
ATGGACTCCTCCTATTGCACAATACCCTTCGTTAATTTTGTCAGACTGCGTGCTTATATGCGGGCTCATAATGAGGAGCTACCTCGGCCCTTTGATGTATTCGCGCCCTTGTGCCTCTTCTCCTACTCGGTGTTTTAACACGCCAGGCACTTTACAGGCTATCAAGGGTGGGTCTAACCGCTTAACGCAGGTTCTTGGTCAATACTGTTGTTTCTGTTATCGAAGGCTAAATATTAATTGGCTAGTAAACTGGGTTCATAACTCGTGCCCTTTTTCAGCATGGCATACGCTGTCCTAACTGTTTTATTTGCTAATGCAATGACGGCACACTTCACACCCCGTCTTTCAACTAATGCTTTGAGCCATTGTTCTTTTTTCGTTTTTGGTTCTCGATGCTTTAGCTGACTGATGACCGCCCTGGCTCCCAGAAACAAGTGGCTGCGTAATGTTATCTCGCCACGGTATTTGGCTATATGACCTATTCGTACTTTTCCACCACTTGAGTGTTGGCGAGGGGTGACACCAACATTGGCTGCCGCGTTACGTCCACTCGTAAAATGGGTTGTGTCACTTAAGCTTATTAATAAACCAACCGCTGTGATAGGCCCGACACCCTCAAGTTCCAGTAAGCGTTCACATTGCTCATCTTGTTTTACCAAACCTGTCAGTAACTCATTTAATGTTTCTTTTAATGTTGATTGCGCTTTAAATAATTCATAGCACTGAGCTAGACACTGCCTTAAACCAGCGGTTAACCCATTATCGCTATCTTCTAAAATCTCAGGAATAGCTTGCCTAAACGCGCATTCTGATTGCTTGATTACAATCCCAAATTCAAGTAATAAGCCTCTGATTTGATTAGCCAGCTGTCGTTTCTGCTTTTCAGCTAACGCACGCATTCGCTCTATCGACTGTAAGCTTTGTTGTGCTTGTGTCAGTGATTTACACGGGCGAACATTGGGTGAGAAAGAAGCCGCAGCTATTGCAATAACATCATTTGCATCTGTTTTCTGGCCAACTCTAAATGCTTTGACAAATCGAGGATCTAGAATCACGACTTCATGACCAACACTACGCGCTTTACGTGCCCAATAATGAGCACCACCACACGATTCCATAACAACTTTACAACGAGGAGAAGTGGTGAGTATCGACAGTAACTCTTTTCTGCTCACCGCTTTATTACTTTGTAGGTTTTGATAAAAAACTTACCGACTTGAAAAACATTTTTTGCCAAGTCGATGCTAATTAGGTTAAATTTTGACATGTATGGATTCCTTATTGGTAAAAGTAATTGTCCAATCTCTTTATACCGTACTCACCCTATTTGGGGGAGGAGTCCATACATCTCCTACGGGGGTTGTTGTGCTAAGGGTGACTCTGCACTAAACAACCCCACATTTCAACTGACGTCTGACGGCTGAAAACTGACAGCTAAAACGCAAAAAAGCCCGACTCTTTCGAATCGGGCTTTCTCTTATTTGGAGCCTGGCGATGACCTACTTTCACATAGCAGCTGCTACACTATCATCGGCGCTGTTTCGTTTCACTACTGAGTTCGGCATGGGG